>NZ_JACAPN010000029.1:0-180209 GCF_013385665.1 Pseudomonas sp. D4002 | reverse complement strand
GAAGTGCCCAAGATCAAGATCAAAAGCAGATCAAGAGCACAGCGGCCTACCGGCCGGCTTGAGTGTTGAAGAGCAAAATCAAAAGCTAAAGCGGGCACGGTCCACTGTAGGAGCTGGCTTGCCGGCGATGGCATCACCTCGGTGTGTCTGGAAGACCGAGGTGCCTGCATCGCCGGCAAGCCAGCTCCTACAGAAAAGCGGCTCTGCTTTCGTTCTGGTCTTTGCTTTTACCATAAGTAGCCGTTACCGCAGAAACGGATATGTACACAATCAAACCACCTCAGCCTGCCGCACCTGCTTCTCCAGTTCAGCCTTCAACCCAGGCTCCAACTTAAGCTGCCGCGCCAACTCATCGAGGTAAGCCTTCTCCATGAAGTTCTCCTCATCCACCAACATCACACTGGCGATATACATCTCGGCAGCCAACTCCGGAGTACTGGCAGCCCGAGCCACATCTGCCGGATCCAGCGGCTTGTTCAGCTCGGCATGTAACCACTGCTGCAACTCACGATCGTTATCCAGCTTCACAAACTCCCCTTCGATCAACGCCCGCTCACGCTCATCCACATGCCCGTCAGCCTTGGCCGCAGCCACCAGCGCCTTCAAAATCCCCTGGCTGTGCTGCTCGACCTGGGCCGGCGGCAGCCGATCAATGGTCTGCGGCTCCCCTTGAGGCGCACTGGCCTGCTGCGCCTGCCAATTACCGTAGGCCTTGTAGGCAATCACCCCCAAAGCAGCCAACCCGCCATAGGTCAGCGCCTTGCCGCCAAACTTGCGGGCTTTCTTGTTGCCCAGCAACAGACCCATGGCGCCGGCCGCGAGGGCCCCACCACCGGCACCGCCAAGCAAGCTACCCAATCCGCCGCCACCCAGCAGTCCGCCAAGGGCACCCTTGTCATCTGACTTGCGCTGCCCGCCAGCCTTGTTCTGCAACATGTCCTGGCCGGATTTGAGCAGTTGATCGAGCAATCCACGGGTATTCATTCACAACCTCCAGAAACTCAAGTTCACAGGACCAATAGGCCCCCAGCGTAAAACTAAGTGCCAAAAACCCCCGATCTAGAGTGCTTCCAGATGTAACGCGCTTACCCCTCAATTAAAACGATATACACTCGAACAAATCTATAAAAACACCCCACTGGTAATTCCAGCATGATGACCTTGCGTCAAATCCGTCACTTCATCGCCGTGGCCGAGACCGGCTCGATCTCCGCCGCTGCCCAGACCGCCTTCATCTCCCAGTCCACCCTGACCCTGGCGATCCAGCAACTGGAACAGGAAATCGGCGTCAACCTGTTCAACCGCCACGCCAAGGGCATGACCCTGACCCACCAGGGCCACCAGTTCCTGCGCCAGGCGCACCTCATCCTCGCCACCGTCGACAACGCCAAGCGCAGCCTGCAACAGAGCACCGACCAGGTGGCCGGGCAGTTGATCATCGGCGTGACCAGCCTGGTCGCCGGCTACTATCTGGCGGACTTGCTTACCCGCTTCCAGCGCGCCTACCCCAATGTCGAGATCCGCGTGATGGAGGACGAACGCCCCTACATCGAACACCTGCTGGTCAGCGGTGAAATCGACGTCGGCGTGCTGATCCTCTCCAACCTCGAAGACCGCCACGCCCTGCAAACCGAAGTGCTCACCCACTCGCCCCACCGTTTATGGCTGCCGGCCCAGCACCCGCTGCTGGAACACGACAGCATCAACCTGGCGGATGTGGCGCGCGAGCCGCTGATTCAACTGAACGTCGACGAAATGGGCCACAACGCCCAGCGCATGTGGACCGGCGCCGGGCTGCAACCTCGCGTCACCTTGCGCACCGCCTCGACGGAAGCCGTGCGAAGCCTGGTCGCCGCCGGCCTGGGCGTGTCGATCCAGCCGGACATGACCTACCGCCCCTGGTCCCTGGAAGGCGACATCATCGAGGCCCGGCCGATTGCCGACCTCAGCCAGACCCTCGACGTGGGCCTGGCCTGGCGCCGGGGCACGGCGCGCCCGGCGCTGGTGGACCCATTCCTGACGGTGGCCCGCGAACAGCCCCACCCACGCAAGCCATCTATTTAATCGAATGCCGCTTTCAGTATTTAGTATTTGTTGACCTCGCGCCTGACCTCTAGTCTCTGCTCATCCCATAAGAGAAGGTCAGGCGCCTCGCACGAGAACAGCCATGACCACACAAGAAAAGAGATCGCGAAAAATGTCTGGCGCGCCCACACCGCTGCTCACTGCGTTGCTGATCGACGGCGAACTGGTCCCGGGCCAGGGGTTTGTCGAGCCGATCATCAACCCGGCCACCGGTGAAATCCTCACCCATATCGCCGAAGCCAGTACCGAGCAGGTCGAAGCCGCAATCCTCGCCGCCCACCGGGCCTTTGCCGGTTGGTCGCGGACGACGCCCCAGCAGCGTTCGAACATCCTCCTGGGCATCGCCGAGACAATCGAAAAACAAGCCGACTATCTCGCCCGCCTGGAATCGCTGAATTGCGGCAAGCCGCTGCACCTGGCACGTCAGGACGATTTGAGCGCAACCGTCGATGTGTTCCGTTTCTTCGCCGGCGCCGTGCGCTGCCAGACCGGGCAACTGAGCGGTGAATACCTGCCGGGCTACACCAGCATGGTGCGTCGCGATCCGATTGGCGTGGTGGCCTCCATTGCGCCGTGGAATTACCCGCTGATGATGGCCGCCTGGAAAATCGCCCCGGCCCTGGCGGCCGGTAATACCCTGGTGTTCAAGCCGTCGGAACATACCCCGCTGTCGATCCTGGCCCTGGCGCCCGTACTGAGCCAGTTGTTGCCGCGCGGGGTGATCAACATCCTGTGTGGCGGCGGCGAAGGGGTCGGCAGCCATTTGGTCAGCCACCCGAAGGTGCGCATGGTCTCGTTGACCGGCGATATCGTCACCGGGCAGAAGATACTCCAGGCCGCCTCCAAGACACTCAAGCGCACGCACCTGGAGCTGGGCGGCAAGGCCCCGGTGATCGTGTGCAACGACGCCGACCTGCAAGCCGTGGTCGAAGGCGTGCGCGCCTACGGTTACTACAACGCCGGCCAGGACTGCACCGCCGCGTGCCGCATCTACGCCCAGGCCGGCATCCACGACAAATTGGTGGCCGAGCTCGGCGCCGCCGTCAGCAGCCTGCGGTTTGCCGGCAAGCGCGATGCCGACAACGAACTCGGCCCGCTGATCAGCACCCGCCAGCGCGACCGCGTCGCCAGTTTTGTCGAACGCGCCCTCGGCCAGCCGCATATCGAACGCATCACCGGCGCCGCCGTGCATTCCGGTGCTGGCTTCTTCTACCAGCCAACCTTGCTGGCCGGTTGTAAACAGAATGATGAAATCGTGCAGCGCGAAGTGTTCGGCCCGGTGGTCACCGTGACCCGCTTCGACGAGCTGGAACAGGCGGTGGACTGGGCCAACGACTCGGAATACGGCCTGGCCTCCTCCGTGTGGACCCAGAATCTGGACAAGGCGATGCAAGTGGCGTCGCGCCTGCAATACGGCTGCACCTGGATCAACAGTCATTTCATGCTGGTCAGCGAAATGCCCCACGGCGGCTTGAAGCGCTCGGGGTATGGCAAAGATCTGTCCAGCGATTCGCTACAGGACTACAGCGTGGTGCGGCACATCATGGCGCGCCACGGCCAGCATCTTTAAAACAACAACTACGCTCACGCACCACCTGCTGCAAAAACTGCCCCGACCATAATTAAAGAAGAGGGAACCCCCATGTCTGCGCACAAGACCGCTCTGCTCAGTGCCCTGACCACCGCGCTGCTGGCCAGTGTCAGCATCCAGGCCGCCGAACCGCTGAAGGCGGTGGGTGCCGGTGAAGGCCAGTTGGATATCGTCGCCTGGCCCGGCTATATCGAACGTGGCGAAAGCGACAAGAACTACGACTGGGTCACCGGTTTCGAGAAAGAGACCGGCTGCAAGGTCAACGTCAAGACCGCCGCCACCTCCGACGAGATGGTGAGCTTGATGGCCAAGGGCGGCTACGACCTGGTCACCGCGTCGGGCGATGCCTCGCTGCGGTTGATCGTCGGCAAGCGCGTACAGCCGATCAACACCTCGCTGATTCCCAACTGGAAGAACATCGACCCGCGCCTGAAAGATGCGCCGTGGTACGTGGTCGGCCAGCAAACGTACGGCACGCCGTACCAGTGGGGCCCGAACGTGTTGATGTACAACACCAACGTGTTCAAGACCGCGCCCACCAGCTGGAACGTAGTGTTCGATGCGCAGAACCTGCCGGACGGCAAGCCGAACAAAGGCCGCGTGCAGGCCTATGACGGCCCGATCTACATCGCCGATGCGGCGCTGTACCTCAAGGCCACCAAGCCGGAACTGGGCATCCAGAGCCCGTACGAGCTGACCGAAACCCAGTACAAGGCCGTGCTCGACCTGTTGCGCGCCCAGCAGCCGTTGATCCACCGCTACTGGCATGACACCACCGTGCAGATGAGCGACTTCAAGAACGAAGGCGTGGTGGCCTCCAGCGCATGGCCGTATCAGGTCAACGGCCTGGTGAACGAGAAACAGCCGATTGCCTCGACCATTCCGAAGGAAGGCGCCACCGGCTGGGCGGATACCACCATGCTGCACACCGATGCCAAGCACCCGAACTGCGCCTACAAGTGGATGGACTGGTCGCTGCAGCCGAAGGTCCAGGGTGATGTGGCCTCGTGGTTCGGTTCGTTGCCGGCGGTTCCCGCGGCGTGCAAGGAAAGCGAACTGCTGGGCGCCGAGGGTTGCAAGACCAACGGTTTCGACCAGTTCGAGAAGATCGCCTTCTGGAAAACCCCGCAGGCTGAAGGCGGCAAGTTCGTGCCGTACAGCCGCTGGACCCAGGATTACATCGCGATCATGGGCGGGCGCTAAGCACTCCCTAGTTGATCGTTCCCACGCTCCGCGTGGGAATGCCTCCTGTGACGCTCCGCGTCACGACTTTAAGGGCGGACGCGGAGCGTCCAGCGCTGCATTCCCACGCAGAGCGTGGGAACGATCACCTCTACCTCCGATTTAATTTTTACAAGACGCGCCTTTTTGGAGCACCGCACCATGACGCTTGCAGTCCAATTCACCCACGTTTCCCGTCAGTTCGGCGAAGTGAAAGCCGTTGACCGGGTTTCCATCGATATCCAGGACGGCGAGTTCTTTTCCATGCTCGGCCCTTCCGGCTCGGGCAAGACCACGTGCCTGCGCCTGATCGCCGGGTTCGAGCAACCCAGTGCCGGCTCCATCCGCATCCACGGTGAGGAAGCCGCCGGCTTGCCGCCGTATCAGCGCGACGTGAACACTGTGTTCCAGGATTACGCGCTGTTCCCCCACATGAACGTGCGGGACAACGTGGCCTACGGCCTGAAAGTCAAAGGCGTGGGCAAGACCGAACGCCTCAACCGCGCCGAAGAAGCGCTGGGCATGGTCGCCCTCGGCGGTTACGGCGACCGCAAGCCGGTGCAACTCTCCGGCGGCCAGCGTCAACGTGTGGCCCTGGCCCGCGCACTGGTCAATCGTCCGCGCGTATTGCTGCTGGATGAGCCCCTCGGCGCTCTCGACCTGAAGCTGCGCGAACAGATGCAAAGCGAGCTGAAGAAACTGCAACGCCAACTTGGCATCACCTTCATCTTCGTCACCCACGACCAGACCGAAGCACTGTCGATGTCCGACCGTGTGGCCGTATTCAACAAGGGCCGCATCGAACAGGTCGACACCCCGCGCAACCTGTACATGAAGCCCGCCACCACCTTCGTCGCGGAATTCGTCGGCACCTCCAACGTGATTCGCGGCGAATTGGCGCAACGCTTGAGCGGTAACCCGCAGCCGTTCTCGATCCGCCCGGAACACGTGCGCTTCGCCGAAGGCCCGCTGGGCAGCGGCGAGGTGGAAGTCAGCGGCCTGCTGCATGACATCCAGTACCAGGGCAGCGCCACCCGCTACGAACTGAAACTGGAAAACGGCCAGGCCCTGAACATCAGCCAGGCCAACAACCAATGGCTGGACACCACCGCCGGGCATCAAGTCGGCCAGTCCATCACCGCGCGCTGGGCGCGGGAAGCCATGACGCCGTTGACCGACATCGCAGGCGAGGTGTGACATGAGCCTGGCCCTGTCCCAACCCCCGATGCGCAGGTTTTCCAACCTGCTGTACAAGAAGCCCAACCTGTACCTGTCGCTGCTGCTCGTGCCGCCGCTGATCTGGTTCGGCGCGATCTATTTGGGGTCGCTGCTGACCTTGCTGTGGCAAGGCTTCTATACGTTCGATGACTTCACCATGGCGGTCACCCCGGACCTGACCCTGGCCAACTTTGCCGCGCTGTTCCAGCCGTCGAACTTCGACATCATCGTGCGCACCTTGAGCATGGCGGTGGTGGTGTCCATCGCCAGTGCCATCGTCGCGTTCCCGATCGCCTACTACATGGCGCGCTACACCACCGGCAAGACCAAGGCGTTTTTCTACATCGCGGTGATGATGCCGATGTGGGCCAGCTACATCGTCAAGGCCTACGCCTGGACCCTGCTGCTGGCCAAGGGCGGCGTGGCGCAGTGGTTCGTGCAGCACCTGGGCCTGGAGCCGGCGCTGCAATTCATCATGGGCATTCCCGGCGTGGGCGGCAGCACCTTGAGCACCTCGCACCTGGGGCGGTTCATGGTGTTTGTGTACATCTGGCTGCCGTTCATGATTCTGCCGATCCAGGCCTCGCTGGAGCGTTTGCCGCCATCGTTGCTGCAGGCCTCGGCAGACCTCGGCGCCAAGCCGCGCCAGACCTTCATGCAGGTGATTCTGCCGCTGTCGGTACCGGGGATCGCGGCGGGTTCGATCTTTACGTTCTCGCTGACCCTGGGCGACTTCATCGTGCCGCAACTGGTGGGCCCGCCGGGTTACTTCGTCGGCGGCATGGTGTACGCGCAACAAGGCGCTATCGGCAACATGCCCATGGCCGCGGCGTTCACTCTGGTGCCGATCGTGCTGATCGCGGTTTACCTGTCCATCGTCAAACGTCTGGGGGCCTTCGATGCACTCTGAAAAAGCCTCACTCAGTCTAAAAATCGCGGCCTGGGGCGGGTTGGTTTTCCTGCACTTCCCGATCCTGATCATCTTCCTCTACGCCTTCAACACCGAAGAGGCGGCGTTCAGCTTTCCACCCCAGGGCTTCACCCTGAAGTGGTTCAGCGTGGCCTTCTCGCGGCCGGACGTATTGGAAGCGATCAAGCTGTCGCTGCAAATCGCGGCCATCGCCACGCTGATTGCGATGGTGCTCGGCACCCTGGCCTCGGCGGCGTTGTATCGCCGGGAGTTCTTCGGCAAGCAAGGCATCTCGCTGATGCTGATCCTGCCGATTGCACTGCCGGGGATCATCACCGGTATCGCGTTGCTGGCGACCTTCAAGACCCTGGGGATTGAGCCGGGGATGTTCACCATCATCGTCGGCCACGCGACCTTCTGCGTGGTGATCGTCTACAACAACGTGATCGCCCGTTTGCGCCGCACTTCCCACAGCCTGATCGAAGCCTCGATGGACCTGGGCGCCGACGGCTGGCAGACCTTCCGCTACATCATCATGCCCAACCTCGGCTCGGCGTTGCTGGCCGGCGGCATGCTGGCGTTCGCGCTGTCGTTCGACGAAATCATCGTCACCACCTTCACCGCCGGCCACGAACGCACCTTGCCGCTGTGGCTGCTCAACCAGTTGAGCCGGCCACGGGATGTGCCGGTGACCAACGTGGTGGCGATGCTGGTGATGATCGTGACGATGTTCCCGATCCTGGGTGCCTATTACCTGACCCGCGGCGGCGAAAGCGTGGCCGGTAGTGGCGGTAAATAACTGACAACACATTGCCACTGAAGGAATGAGGTTCAAATGTGGGAGCGGGCTTGCTCGCGAAAGCGGTGTATCAGTCACGTGATGTATCAACTGAAAGACCGCTCCCACACTTGAACCGGTTTCGGCAGGGGAAACGATGCAGCTTTAAGAGGACTGAACCATGCAAACCAAACTGCTGATCAACGGCCATCTGGTCGAAGGCGAAGGCCCGGCGCAGCCGGTGTTCAACCCGGCGTTGGGTCGGGTACTGGTGGAAATCAAGGAAGCCAGCGAAGCCCAGGTCGACGCCGCGGTGCGTGCTGCCGACAGCGCTTTTGAAGGCTGGTCGCAAACGCCACCGAAGGATCGCTCGCTGCTGCTGCTCAAACTCGCCGACGCCATCGAAGCCCACGGCGCAGAGCTGGCCAAGCTTGAGTCGGACAACTGCGGCAAACCCTACAGCGCGGCGCTGAACGACGAGATCCCGGCGGTGGCCGATGTGTTCCGCTTCTTCGCCGGCGCCAGCCGCTGCATGAGCGGTTCGGCCGGCGGTGAGTACCTGCCGGGCCACACCTCGATGATCCGCCGTGACCCGGTGGGCGTAATTGCCTCCATCGCGCCGTGGAACTACCCGCTGATGATGGTCGCCTGGAAAATCGCCCCGGCCCTGGCCGCCGGTAATACCGTAGTGCTCAAGCCTTCGGAACAAACCCCGCTGACCGCGCTGCGCCTGGTGGAACTGGCCGCTGAAATTTTCCCGGCCGGTGTACTCAACCTGGTGTTTGGCCGTGGGCCAACCGTGGGCAGCCCGCTGGTGAATCACCCGAAAGTGCGCATGGTGTCGCTGACCGGTTCGATTGCCACCGGGGCCAATATCATTTCCAGCACTGCCGACAGCGTCAAACGCATGCACATGGAACTGGGCGGCAAGGCGCCGGTGATCATCTTCAACGACGCCGATATCGACGCGGCGGTGGAAGGCATTCGCACCTTCGGCTTCTACAACGCCGGGCAGGATTGCACCGCTGCGTGCCGGATTTATGCACAGGCCGATATCTACGACGCGTTCGTCGAAAAGCTCGGCGCGGCGGTTGCCAGCATCAAATACGGTTTGCAGGATGACCCGGCCACCGAGCTGGGCCCGCTGATCACCGCACAGCACCGTGACCGTGTGGCCGGGTTTGTGGAGCGTGCCGTGGCGCAATCCCATATCCGCCTGATCACGGGTGGCAAGGCGGTGGAAGGCAACGGGTTCTTCTTTGAGCCGACGGTGTTGGCCGACGCGCAGCAGGACGATGAAATCGTGCGCCGCGAAGTGTTCGGGCCAGTAGTGTCGGTAACCAAATTCAACGACGAGGCCCAGGTATTGGCCTGGGCCAACGATTCGGACTACGGCCTGGCCTCTTCCGTGTGGACCGCCGATGTCGGCCGCGCCCATCGCCTGGCTGCACGGTTGCAGTACGGCTGCACCTGGGTGAACACCCACTTCATGCTGGTCAGCGAAATGCCCCACGGCGGTCAGAAACTGTCCGGCTACGGCAAGGACATGTCCATGTACGGCCTGGAGGACTACACCACGGTTCGCCATGTGATGTTCAAGCACTGACCCTTTACCCCTGTCGAAGCGAGCTCACTGTGGCGAGGGAGCTTGCTCCCGCTGTAGTGCGAGGTGCTCCCAGGTTTTTTGGGGCCGCTACGCAGCCCAGCGGGAGCAAGCTCCCTCGCCACAACAGCCGGCTCCTGCAGGGATCTCATAACAATAAATAATTCGCAGGTTCCCATGGACATCACCCGCCGCGACTTCCTCAACGGCGTCGCTATCACGATTGCCGCCGGTATGACCCCGCTGCAAATCCTCCAGGCCGCTCCCGATGGCCGCTACTACCCGCCCACCCTCACCGGCTTGCGCGGCAGCCATGTCGGCTCATTCGAAGTTGCCCACCAGATGGGCTGGGAAAAGAAGGCCTTCGACACCGATAAACTGCCGATCACCGAAGACTACGACCTGGTGGTGGTCGGCGGTGGCTTGAGCGGTTTGTCGGCGGCGTGGTTCTACCGTGAGAAGCACCCGAAGGCGAAGATCCTGATCCTGGAGAACCACGACGACTTCGGCGGCCATGCCAAGCGCAATGAGTTCCAGGCCGGTGGCCGGCTGATCATCGGCTACGGCGGCAGCGAAGCGTTCCAGTCACCGAATCATCTTTACAGCAAGGAAGTAAACGGGCTGTTGAAAAAACTCGGGGTGAACATCAAGCGCTTCGAGACCGCCTTCGACCGCCAGTTCTACCCGGGCCTGGGTTTGTCCCGCGGGGTGTTCTTCGACAAGGAAAACTTTGGCGAAGACAAACTGGTGACCGGCGACCCGACGCCGATGGTCGCCGACGACATCGCCCCGGACCAGTTGCATGCGCGCTCCATCAGCGACTTCATCAATGATTTCCCGCTGCCGGAAACCGACCGTCAGGCGCTGATTGCCTTGCACGTCGCGCCCAAGGATTACCTGCCGGGCAAGACTGCCGAGGAAAAGGCCGAGTACCTCGCGGCCACCAGCTACCGCGATTTCCTGCTCAAGAACGTAGGACTCTCGGAAGGCGCGGTGAAGTACTTCCAAAGCCGCACCAACGACTTCATGGCCTTGAGTATCGACGCGGTGGCGTCGGCTGATGCCTACAGTGTGGGTTTCCCTGGCTTCGGCGGAATGAACCTGGCACCGATCAGCGAAGAAGCCGCCGCAGAAATGGAAGAACCCTACATCTACCACTTCCCCGACGGCAACGCCTCGCTGGCACGCTTGCTGGTGCGCAGCCTGATTCCGGCAGTGGCACCGGGGCACACCATGGATGACATCGTGCTGGCGCCGTTTGACTACGCCAGGCTTGATCAGCCCAGGACGCCGGTGCGGGTGCGTTTGAACAGCACTGCGGTCAGTGTGCGTAACGTCGGTGACGGTGTGCACATCGGCTACAGCCGTGGCGGCCAACTCGCACAGGTACGCGGCAAACGCTGCATCCTGGCCTGCTACAACATGATGATCCCGTACCTGCTGCGGGACCTGCCGGCAGAACAAGCCCAGGCCCTGAGCCAGAACGTGAAGTACCCGCTGGTCTACACCAAAGTGGTGGTGCGCAACTGGACCTCGTTCCAGAAGCTGGGGGTGCACGAGATTTATGCAGCGACCCAGCCTTACAGCCGGATCAAGCTGGATTACCCGGTGAGCATGGGCGGCTACGAGCACCCGCGCGACCCGACGCAGCCGATTGGTTTGCACATGGTGTACGTGCCCACCAGCCCCAACAGCGGCATGAACGGCCGCGACCAGGCCCGCGCCGGGCGGGGCAAGTTGTACGGGCAGACGTTTGAACAACTGGAAGCGCAACTGCGCGACCAACTGCAGCGCATGCTCGGCCCGGGTGGCTTCAACCACCAGACCGACATTCTGGCGATCACTGTCAACCGTTGGTCACACGGCTATGCGACCTTCTCCAACAGCTTGTTTGACGATGCCGATGAAAGCGAAAAACTGAAGGACCTGGCGCGCCAGCCGGTGGGACATGTGAGCATCGCCAACTCGGATGCCGCATGGAGCGCGTATGCCCATGCGGCGATTGATGAGGCATATCGAGCGGTAGGCGAAGTGGGCTGATCCCGGCGTTCCTGAAGGAAGAGATTATTGTGGCGAGGGAGCTTGCTCCCGCTGGGCTGCGCAGCAGCCCCAAACCAGGCGATCGAGATATCCCTGAAGGATCTCGATCGCCTGGTTTGGGGTCGCTTCGCGCGCCAACGGGAACAAGCTCCCTCGCCACACGGTTTCCACAGAAACGTCTTGTTTCATATGCAGCGCCATCAACCCGCCATCAATCATTTTTCCTTGCGCACCGAACCGCTTAAGCTATTTGGTATCTGTTTAATGTCCGTTGCGTTTGGCCGAAGGCATGTCCGAACCGTTTCCCTTGATCCAGCACGTGCCAGGAACGGCGCGGGATTGTTCACGACAGGTTGTATTTATGCACCGCAGGAATTTGCTCAAAGCGTCCATGGCCATCGCGGCTTACACCGGTCTGTCGGCCAGTGGCCTGCTGGCCGCCCAGGCCTGGGCGGGCAACCGCGCCGCTGATGGCGAGGCCCAGTCCTTCGATTTCGAGGCCCTGAAGATCCAGGCCAAGCAGTTGGCAAGCAATCGCTACCAGGACACCAAGCAGGTATTGCCGCCGACCCTGGCGACCATGACCCCGCAGAATTTCAACGCCATCGGCTACGACGGCAAGCATTCGCTGTGGAAAGAATTGAACGGCCAGCTGGACGTGCAGTTCTTCCACGTCGGCATGGGCTTCAAGACGCCGGTGCGCATGTACAGCGTCGACCCGAAAACCCGCCAGGCCCGCGAGGTGCACTTCCGCCCTTCGCTGTTCAACTATGAAAAAACCACGGTAGACACCAAGCAGTTGACCGGCGACCTGGGTTTCTCCGGCTTCAAGCTGTTCAAGGCCCCGGAACTGGACCGCCACGACGTGCTGTCCTTCCTCGGCGCCAGCTACTTCCGTGCGGTGGATTCCACCGGCCAGTACGGCCTTTCTGCACGCGGCCTGGCCATCGACACCTACGCGAAAAAGCGCGAGGAATTCCCGGACTTCACCAAGTTCTGGTTCGAAACCCCGGACAAGGACAGCACCCGCTTCGTGGTCTACGCCCTGCTGGATTCGCCGAGCGCCACTGGTGCCTATCGCTTCGATATCGACTGCCAGGCCAACCAGGTGGTAATGGCCATCGACGCCCATATCAATGCGCGTACCGCCATCGAGCAACTGGGCATCGCACCGATGACCAGCATGTTCAGCTGCGGCACCGTTGAGCGGCGGATGTGCGACACCATTCACCCGCAAATCCACGACTCGGATCGCCTGGCCATGTGGCGCGGCAATGGCGAGTGGATCTGCCGCCCGCTGAACAACCCGGCTACCCTGCAATTCAACGCGTTTGCCGACACCGACCCGAAAGGCTTCGGCCTGGTGCAGACCGATCATGAGTTCGCCAGCTATCAGGACACGGTGGACTGGTACAGCAAACGCCCAAGCCTGTGGGTAGAACCTACTACTGCGTGGGGCGAAGGCTCTATCGATCTGCTGGAAATTCCTACAACCGGCGAGACCCTGGACAACATCGTGGCCTTCTGGACCCCGAAGAAGCCCGTCGCTGCCGGCGAATCCCTGAACTACGGCTACAAGCTCTACTGGAGCGCCCTGCCGCCGGTCAGCACGCCACTGGCGCAGGTCAATGCCACCCGTTCGGGCATGGGCGGTTTCACCGAAGGTTGGGCACCGGGCGAGCACTACCCCGAAGTCTGGGCGCGGCGTTTTGCCGTGGACTTCAACGGCGGCGGGCTGGATCGTTTGCCTGAAGGCACCGGGATCGAGCCGGTGGTGACCTGCTCCCATGGTGAGGTCAAAGACTTCAGCGTGTTGGTACTGGATGCCATCAAGGGCTATCGAATTCTGTTTGACTGGTACCCGACCAGCGACAGCGTCGAGCCGGTTGAACTGCGGCTGTTCATCCGCACCCAGGACCGCACTTTGAGCGAAACCTGGCTGTACCAATACTTCCCACCTGCACCAGACAAGCGCAAGTACACCTGATACCGAACGTTCCCACGCTCGCGTGGGAACGCCCCTTCGGGATCTTCAGAACCGCGAAATACTCTTCATCGCCCCAATCAAGTACCGCATCGCCACCTGATCACTCTCGGTCAGGGCGCGGTACTGTTCCAGCAATTGCTCTTCGTCCGAACTCAGGCGTCGGCTGCGCAGCGACATCCTGCGGGCCAGAAAAGACGACAACACCCCCGCTACACCATAAGACTTGGCCATGGACTGTCTCCTCGTATCAATCAACTGCTCCTGGTTGCCCATAACCCCATCCCGCGATGCGACCTGCGAGGATCAACAAGCTGATTTCCTGGGCCAGAAATCATGCTTACCTTAAGCGTAGAAACTATCTTGCAGGGCGTGGGACTTTTTTAGAGTAATCACTTAAAAAAACGCTTGCAGGGCAATGACCTACAGCGTTATCCCACAAGCGGCCGGTACAGGTGGATGTCGTGCGGCTCCTGTTGAAACAGCTCGGGATCCGGCTGCTTGAGCAACCGGCAGCCGAGCCGCAGATAGAACTCCACCGTATTGCGCGATTCCGTGGCCGATACGTACAACGCCTCGGCCCCGGCTGCGCGGGCGTGTTCACAGGCCAGGGCAAACAGCTGGCCACCCAGGCCCAGGCCACGGACCCCATGGCTCACATGCAGGAATTTGAGCTGGCGCATACGCAGGCCCTGGTTGAGGATAACCCGGTTGTCCAGCACCACGGCCGCCAGCAGCTTTGCATCGTCAAACACACCGTGCAGCCATCCGCCGCGCTTCAGGCACGCCTGCAAGGCCACGGCATCCTGCTCCGCTTCGCCTTCGGGCCAGCCGCGCATGTCGTGGTGCTCGGGGTACAGCAGCAACTCCCCGTGCTCCACGCGATAGCACGCCTCGATCCGTTCGGTACGGTCAATCAGCGCCAGCAACGGCAGGTCCTTTTCGGTCAGGTCACGCTTGATCAACATGCTGTGCTTCCAAGGGTTGATGGTGAACAAGGTTGAATCCTTCCGCAGGTGTCGGTGCTTCGAAATAGCCGGTGATCAAGTCGAACTGGGCGTCACTGGTTTCGAACGCGTGGGTACCCTCCGCGTTGCGCGCACGCAGGCGTGCCTTGCAGACCTCGTCTGGCACATCCAGGTAGTGCAATTGATGGTCAGCGCCTGCGCCTTCGAACAATGAGCGCATCCAGCGGCGGCTGGCCAGGGTGTTGGCGGGAAAATCCAGCACCACCGAGACGCCGGCTTTGAGCAACGAGATGATATGGGCCGTCAACGCATCGCGCAGGTGGCCGGTGCAGCGCACGTAGTCGCCCAGAGCCTGGATCTGTCCGGGATAAAGGCGTGACAGCCACTCATCCTCGCTGATCAATACCGTCTGTGGGGCTTGCGACAACTGCTGGGTCAGGGTCGATTTACCGGATGCGATTTTGCCGCAGATCAGGTGCAACATGAGCTTCTCCTTGTGTCGCAGGGCTTGGCCGGTGATCGGCGGGCAATAAAAAACCCGCCGGATCAAGGGCGGGTTTTTCATGCTTTTCCAGCACGCGTCAGCCCACCCTCTCCTGGAGGGTGGGAATAATCGAGGCGTTCAGTAATAGAGTCATAGTTTCGACATTAGCTTCAGGCGTTTTCCTACGCAAGGTTAATCCCGCAAGTCCGACTCATGAATCGGCTGGTCGCGATGCGTAGCCCGCTGATACTGCGCCGGCCAGGTCGCTTTGCGCCCGCCCAGGTCATCGTCGGCATGCAGTGGCCAGTACGGGTCACGCAACAGTTCACGGGCGAGGAAAATGATATCGGCCTGACAGGTACGCAAGATGTGCTCGGCCTGGGCGGGCTCGGTAATCATGCCCACGGTGCCGGTGGCGATTCCCGACTCTTTGCGCACACGCTCGGCAAAGCGGGTCTGGTAGCCGGGCCCGGTAGGAATTTCCGCATTGGCCGCGGTGCCACCCGAGGAGACGTCGATCAGGTCGACGCCCAGGTCTTTCAGGCGGCGCGCCAGGTCGACGGTTTCATCCGGGTTCCAGCCGTCCTCGACCCAATCGGTGGCCGAGACCCGCACAAACAGCGGCAGCTCTTGCGGCCAGGCCTCACGCACCGCCGTGGTCACTTGCAGCACCAGGCGGATGCGGTTTTCGAACGAGCCGCCGTACTGGTCCTGGCGCTGGTTGCTCAGGGGCGAAAGAAATTGATGCAACAGGTAGCCATGGGCGGCATGGATTTCCGCCACTTTGAAACCGGCGGTCAACGCGCGCTTGGCGGCAGCGACGAAGTCAGCGATCACTTGCTGGATCTGCCCTTCATCGAGTTGCTTGGGTGAAGTGTGCTGCGGATCGAAGGCAATCGGCGAAGGGCCCACCGGCACCCAGCCGCCATCTTCCGGCTTGACGCTGCCGTGCTTGCCGATCCATGGCCGGTGCGTGCTGGCTTTGCGCCCGGCGTGGGCCAGTTGAATGCCCGCCACCGCGCCCTGGGCATTGATAAAGCGCGTGATGCGTTGCAGCGGTTCGATCTGTTCGTCGTTCCACAGGCCCAGGTCCTGGGCGGTGATGCGGCCATCGGCAGTCACGGCGGTGGCTTCGGTAAAGATCAGCCCGGCGCCACCGACGGCACGGCTGCCGAGGTGCACCAGGTGCCAGTCATTGGCCAGGCCATCGACGCTGGAATACTGGCACATTGGTGACACGGCGATGCGGTTGAGCAGGGTCAGTTGGCGCAGGGTATAGGGTTCAAGCAGCAGACTCATGGGGCACCTCTTTTATGCAGTGGGCAGGCTCCAGGGTTCTGTTTGAAAGGTCGACGAAAATCCCGTCCCCGGCGGGCTGAAATAAGACAAGGTCACAAGACCGATCACACAGTGCTTAGAGACTAGTCGACAACAGAGGATTGCACAGGGTTCAGCGCGGCTCGATATGCGCGATCATCAGTTGCACGGTTTCCTGACCACGGAACTCGTTCACGTCGAGCTTGTAGGCCAGTTCCACCCAGCGAATGGTGGGGTTGGGCCAGATCTCGCGGTCGATGCCGAAAGCAATGCCATCGAGCTTCACCGATCCACACTCGCTCTTGAGCACCACCTTCAGATGGCGCTCGCCGACGACGCGCTGCTCCACCAGTTGGAACACCCCGTGAAACAACGGCTCTGGGAAATGCTGGCCCCACGGCCCGGCGTTGCGCAGGGCGCGGGCCAGTTCCAGGTGAAACTCTTCAACCGCCAGGGTGCCGTCGGACAGCAGCCGGCCCGTCAGGTCTTCTTCGCGCAGTTGCCGACGCACTTCGGCGTCAAAGGCCTCGGCGAACAGTGGGAAGTTGGCCTCGGGCAAGGTAAGACCCGCCGCCATGGCGTGGCCGCCGTACTTGGCGATCAGCGTCGGATGCTGGCTGGCCACCACGGCCAGCGCGTCACGAATATGAAAACCCGGCACGGAGCGTCCGGAGCCCTTGAGCAGGCCGTCACCGGCGTCGGCAAAGGCGATGGTCGGGCGGAAGTAACGCTCTTTCATGCGCGAGGCAAGGATGCCGATCACGCCCTGGTGCCATTCCGGGTCGAACAGGCACAAGCCATACGGCATCGACTCCACCGGCAAGTCCTTGAGCTGGGCCAGGGCCTCGCGCTGCATGCCTTGTTCGATGGACTTGCGGTCCTGGTTCATGCCGTCCAGTTGCGCGGCCATTTCCCGGGCGGCGGCGAAATCCGAGGTGAGCAGGCACTCGATACCCAGGCTCATGTCATCCAGGCGCCCGGCGGCGTTCAGGCGCGGGCCGAGGATAAAACCAAGGTCGGTGGAGGTGATGCGGGCGTGATCGCGCTTGGCTACTTCGAGGATCGCCTTGATCCCCGGCCGGGCACGACCGGCGCGAATGCGTTCCAGGCCCTGGTAGACCAGGATGCGATTGTTGGCGTCCAGCGGGACCACGTCGGCCACGCTGCCCAGGGCCACCAGATCCAGCAGTTCGCCGATATTCGGCTGCGGCTTGTTCTCGTACCAACCCAAGCTGCGCAAGCGCGCACGCAGGGCCATCAGCACGTAGAAGATCACGCCCACACCGGCCAGGGCCTTGCTGGGGAATTCACAGCCCGGCTGGTTCGGGTTGACGATGGCGTCGGCTGCGGGCAGTTCGTCGCCCGGCAAGTGGTGGTCGGTAACCAGCACCTTGAGCCCCGCCGCTTTCGCGGCCGCCACGCCTTCGACGCTGGAGATACCGTTGTCCACGGTGATCAGCAGCTGTGGCTGGCGCTGCAGGGCCACGGCGACGATTTCCGGGGTCAGGCCGTAGCCGTATTCGAAACGGTTGGGCACCAGGTAGTCGACATGGGCGGCGCCCAACAAGCGCAGGCCCAGGGTACCCACGGTGCTGGCGGTGGCGCCGTCGGCGTCGAAGTCACCCACGATCAGGATCCGCTGGCGCTGCTCCAGGGCCGTCACCAGCAAGTCCACCGCGGCATCGATGCCCTTGAGCTGCTGATACGGGATCAGCCGCGCCAGGCTTTTATCCAGCTCGGCTTCCGATTGCACCCCGCGTGCGGCGTAGAGACGGGTCAACAACGGTGGCAATTCACCGAGGAATGGCAGGACGGCGGGCAACGGGCGAGGATCGATACGCATGGGGTGACGGAAGCTTCTCTTTAATGTTGAAAATTAGCGGTGATCCCTTGTAGGAGCTGTCGAGCCCCAGCGAGGCTGCGATGGGATCACCTCGGTGTACCTGTCAGACCGCAGCGCCTGCATCGCAGCCTCGCTGAAGCTCGACAGCTCCCACACTCGACCAGCGTCCAATCAGTTATCGACGTTTCAGCCGCGCTCGCCAGCCAGCCATTCCAGCTGGACTTCGTGCTGCCCACGGTCATCGGTCACGAAGATCGTGCCTTCGCTGATCATCACGTCCCACTTGATCACCCGGGGCATGTCCTTGGCCAGGACTTCCAGGATTTCCTGGGGTACGGCGGCGATGCTCACGTTTTTCAGGTTCTTCGCCACCGGCACCACTTTGCCTTCCCAGACGCGCAAGCTGCCGTAGGCCAGCAAGGTCGTGCGTTCGGTACGGCGGGAACACCAGGTCAGGCGGTCCGCGTCCGGCTGGCCGACTTCGATCCAGTGCAGGACGCGATCATCCAGGCTTTTTTCCCACAGCGCCGGCTCGTCTACATCTGACAGGCCACGACCGAAAGACAGCTGCTCGTTGTAGAAAAGCGCGTAGGCCAGCAAACGCACGGTCATGCGCTCTTCGGTTTCCGAAGGGTGGCGGGCGATGGTCTGCTTGACGCTCTCGTACACCGAACGGTCAAGGTCGGTGAGGTTGAGTTCAAACTTGTAGGTCGTGGACGGCTGGGCCATGAACGGACTTCTAGAGACAGGGAAAGGCGGCAAGTCTAACCGATGGCGAGGTGATTCAACGAATACTGCGCTGCATCATCCTTATCACTGCGCCACTCGCCTATGTTAAAAGGCTCACATCCCTGCCCTGCCCGAAAGGTTCCTCATGTCGTTTACCGCCAAACCACTTGCCGGCCTGAAAGTCATCGAACTCGGCACCTTGATCGCCGGCCCGTTTGCGTCGCGCATCTGCGCCGAGTTCGGCGCCGAGGTGATCAAGGTCGAATCCCCGGATGGCGGCGACCCGCTGCGCAAGTGGCGCAAGCTGTATGAAGGCACCTCGCTGTGGTGGTTTGTGCAGGCGCGCAACAAGAAATCCCTGACCCTGAACCTGAAACACCCGGACGGCCTGGCGATCCTCAAGCAACTGTTGGCGGATGCCGACATTTTGATTGAGAACTTTCGCCCTGGCGTGCTGGAAAAGCTCGGCCTGAGCTGGGAAACCTTGCACGCCCTGAACCCGAAACTGGTGATGGTGCGCCTCTCGGGCTTTGGCCAGACCGGGCCGATGAAGGACCAGCCTGGGTTTGGCGCGGTGGGCGAATCCATGGGGGGCCTGCGTTACATCACCGGTTTCGAGGACCGCCCGCCGGTGCGCACCGGGATTTCCATCGGGGACTCGATCGCGGCGTTGTGGGCCGTGATCGGGGCGCTGATGGCCCTGCGTCATCGTGAAGTGAATGGCGGGCTCGGCCAGGTGGTGGATGTGGCGCTGTATGAGGCGATCTTCGCGATGATGGAGAGCATGATCCCGGAGTTCGACGTGTTCGGCTTTATCCGCGAGCGCACCGGCAACATCATGCCCGGCATCACGCCCTCCTCGATCCACACCAGCAAAGATGGCAAGCATGTGCAGATCGGCGCCAATGGCGACGCGATCTTCAAGCGCTTCATGTCGGCCATTGGTCGCGACGACCTGGCCAACGACCCGGCACTGGCCAGCAACGATGGCCGCGACAGCCGGCGCGATGAGTTGTACGGGGTGATTGATCGCTGGGTCAACTCGCTGCCGCTTGAGCAAGTGGTGGAACAGTTGAACAAGGCCGAAGTGCCCGCCAGCCGTATCTACAGCGCGCAAGACATGCTGGGAGACCCGCAGTTTCTGGCCCGCGAGATGTTCCTCAAGGCGCAGCTCCCGGGCGGCAAGGACTTCAAGATGCCCGGCATCGTGCCCAAACTGTCGGACACACCGGGCAGTTGTGAATGGGTCGGACCGCAGTTGGGCGAGCACAATAGCGTGGTGCTCGCTGAATTGGGCTACGACGCGGCCGCCGTTGCCCGCCTGCGTGAGAACGGCGCGATCTGATGGGCCGGCGCTTCATCATTCGACTCTGCCTCCTGGGTTCACTGCTCGGGACTTGGCCACTGTCGAGCCAGGCCCAGGAAACCTTGATCTGGCTGTTGCGTGACCTGCCGCCAGTGACGATTTTCGAAGGCCCGCAAAAAGGCCAGGGCGCCCTCGACCAACTGCTGCCGATACTCGCCGAACACATGCCGGAGTATCGACATCAGATCCTCCACGTGAACCGCGCGCGCGGCATGCAGATGCTCCGCGACCCCGGCACGCTTACCTGCGACCCGTCCCTGCTGTGGACGGCGGAGCGCGCTAAAACCATCGTGTTTTCCGCCCAGGCCTTCGCGGCCGTGAGCAACGGGGTGACGATCCGCCAGGGTCAGCGGGCGCTGCTGGCGCCGTTTGTGGTGGATGGACGGTTCGACGTGGAGGCATTTTTGAATGCACGGGATGCGCGCCTTGGCATCATCGCCGAACGCAGCTACGGCCCC
Source organism: Pseudomonas sp. D4002 (assembly GCF_013385665.1). Lineage (NCBI taxonomy): Bacteria > Pseudomonadati > Pseudomonadota > Gammaproteobacteria > Pseudomonadales > Pseudomonadaceae > Pseudomonas > Pseudomonas sp. D4002. The sequence goes on along the minus strand of NZ_JACAPN010000029.1, from coordinate 159,614 downwards.
ATCATCGATGAAGCGCTGAAGCACACCAGTGCTCACAAACTGGCGCCGCATTACGGCAATGACGCCCTCGGCAGCCTGCTGCAGATGCAACGAAAGGGGCGGCTGGAAGCGGTGCTGGGTTACTGGACAGAAGTGCGCTACCAGGCGCTGCAACAAGGCATTGATCCACAAGAGCTGATCTTCTACCCCATCAAAGGCACCCCGCCCTATCAACTGACCCGGATTGCCTGCACGGATAACGCCTCAGGCCGCACGGCTATCGAGCGGATCAATCAGGTGCTGCGCGAGATCCCGCAGGAGCAACTGCGACAGTCCTACGCCTCATGGCTCGACCCGGTCATGCGTGAGCAATACCTGCAAGACCACCCGACGTTTTTCCAGGATGCCCCGAGCCCATGACAAATCGCAGGCAAAAAGAAACCCCGAGCAGTGGGGAGACAACTCGGGGTTAATAAGGGCCTAAAAAGACCAGTAACAACGAGCCACAAGCACCGGAGCACAATGCTTGATCTCGCTGTTACAAAATCTGACTCACCTTGCCGTAGGAAGGTTCCCAACAAAAATAAATCTTCATGCGCAGGCAATCGGCCGAGTCAGGGCCGCATTGCGCAGGGCCGCCATGACCGAGGGTTCCAGGCGTCCTTCGGCAATCATCAAGTCGCGGTGCAAACAGTCCACCACATCCACCAATGCACGCTTGTCGGTCAATTGTGCCTGGTCGACTTCTCGTTCGACCACGATGGCACCGGCCGGATTCTTTACGGTCACCAGGCATTCGCCCTGCACACCCGAGGTGGTCAGCGTGACCTGATAAGGGCTCAGTGCTTCACCGAGCAATAGGCTGATACTTTCCATCTCGATCACCACTCAATAGTTCGGAAACAATCGTGTAAACGGGAGCTGCATCTATCCTAAGTGACTATTTGCGTCGTAGGAAAGTTCGCTTTTTCGTCTTTCAAGGGTTGCCGGGGATGACGTGTCCAGCATGCGCTTGCAACATGACAAGCAAAAAACGGCAGCACATAACTGCTTACTCAATGAGTTGCCGTTTTGGCGCTGATGCCGAGGGTGAATCCTATACTCGATGAGCGCTGATCATGCCGGCACATCGATAAACAGCGCATACCAAAAGGCCCCGTTGCGAAGGACGAAGACCATGCTGGAACACGAAAAAGAGCAGGCAATACTAGAGAAGATTCACGCCGACATATCCAGAATTTATGCCGAGCAACGCAAGCTAAACGCAGAATCCCACAAGATAACCCGAGAGAATTTCTGGTATCCCGTTGGTATCGCCATCGGCTTCTTCACGGCTGTCGGAACCGCAATGGCAGTGGCTCAGAAACTACTCGCCTAAACGATCACTCCGACCGGGCCTGCCAGAAACGAAAAACGCCGCTGCCCCACGGACGGGGACGCGGCGTTTTTTACACCTTTGTAAACCGCACCTTCAGACCCTCTCCTGCGTTAACAGGCTAGAATCCCCGAATTACCCCGGGAGCCTGTATTGAACGAAACGTCTGACAAGCCATTGCGCATCGTCCTCGCCGACGACCACCCGATTTTCCTCATCGGTCTGCGGGCGGTCCTGGAACGTGACGAGAGGCTAACCATCGTCGGTGAAGCCAACTCACCCCTGGCCCTTGGCGAACTGCTGCAACGTTGTGCCTGCGACATTCTGGTGACCGACTTCATGATGCCCGCCGAGCCCCAGGCCGACGGCTTGCGCCTGATCGAACAACTGCGCCGGCATCACCCGGGCCTGCCCATCGTGGTGGTGACCATGCTGAACAACGCCGGCCTGTTCCACGCCATCCTGGAGTTGGGTGTCATGGGCCTGCTGAGCAAGGCCAGTCTCGCAGACGAATTGCCTGAAGCAATCCGTCAGGTGCGCCAGCAGCGACGTTATGTGGCCCAGACCATCAGTCAGTCACTGAACCTGGCAGGCGTCGAGCGTGTGCACTCCCAGGATCAACTATCACCCCGTGAACTGGAAGTCATCCGCCTGCTGGCCGGCGGCCTGACGGTAGGCGAGATCGCCGCGAATCTTCATCGCAGCAAGCAAACCGTCAGTGCACAAAAGGTCAGCGCCATGCGCAAGCTGGGCCTGAGCAACGACGCCGCGCTGTTTATCTATGTGCAGGAACACGGGCTGGCCTAGCCTGAAACGCGATCCACTGCTTGAGCGCCTCGGCGTCCATGGGGCCGGCGATAAAGCAGCCTTGCAACCACGCAGCCCCCAGTTCACTTACCGCGTGATAGTCGGCGGCGCTTTCAACCCCGGTCACCACCACACCCACACCCAGTCGCCTCGCCATGCTCATGGCGCCGGCAACCACTGCCGCCTTGCGATCGTCCCTGGCCATGCCGCTGGCAAACGCCGGCGGGATCTTCAATTCGCTGAAGGGCAATTCCAGCAAGCGTTGCAGGCTGGTGCCGCCCACGCCGAAATCACCGATGGACAGCTTGCACCCCATCATCCGCAAACGCAGCAAGCCGGTGACGTGGGCGCTGTCGGTGTTCAGGCGCGAGGTTTCCACCAGTTCCAGGGTCAGGCCACGGGCGGGCACGCCGTGAAGTTGCAGCAAGCCTTGCAGCACTTGGGGAAAGTGCGGACGCTCCAGCATCCGCCCCGGGATATTCACCGCCACCGGCAGCACCTGCCCGGTTTCGCGCATGACGTGTGCCGCCTGGCCCAGCGCTTGTTCCAGCACGTGCCAGGTAAACGCCTCTTCCATTCCGGCAAACTCCAGCACCGGCAGAAACGCGTCAGGCAACAGCAACTCGCCGTCAGGAAGCTGCCAGCGGGCCAGCGCTTCGACACCTTGCAACACGCCCGCCTGGCTGACAATGGGCTGATACCAGACCGTGCCGCAGCGGGCGATAGCGACCTGGCTCAGATCCGCCGAAGGCGGCAACTGCTCGGACTCACTCAAGTCCAGCAACTGGCGCACCCGCTCCCAGGACACCACCGGCGGCCCGGGCCGCAAGCGTTCCCGGCACGCCTCGAGGACTTTCCCGATCAGCGTTGCCGACGCCGGTTTGGGCAGGCAGCCGAGCACGTTGAGTCCCAACTGTCGGGCCATGTGCGCCACGCCTTCCAGCACATCCGGCTCGGCGTTGCTCAGCAGGATCAATACCTGAGCCTGGCGGCGCTCGGCCATTTCCCGAATCAGCTCAAGGCCATCACCCTGCTCCAGGTACAGATCGCAAATCGCGATGTCCACCGCGCCCTTGCTCTCCAGTGACTGGCGAGCGGCGTCGACCGTTTCGGCCGTGCGTACATTGAATACGCCGTTGGCGTTGAGCATCTGATGCAGGGCCATCAGTTGGAACGGGTTATCTTCGAGGATCAGGACGTTGAGGGAGCGCATGAAAAACGTTACCGGGGAGAAGCGAGGGTGCACAGACTAATAAAAACCCCGCGCCTTCCCCATAGGACATGTCTTATTCGGACGGGTCCAGATAAGCCTCAAGCTCGACCTGGAATTCGATCAATGCTTCGCGCAGCGCTAACCAATGCAGTTCAACCTCAGCGTTGCGCTGCTCCCGAATACACCCTTCCAGCGCCACACAGGCCTTGGCCAGCGGCAGCGCATCCACCAGGCAGCATATGCCCTTCAGGCGGTGCAGCGAGGCGGCCAGCCGGACCTGGTCGTGGTCCGCCATGGCGGAGGCCATCAGGTTATGCTCCTGCTCAAGGCTCCTCGCCAGCTCCTGCAGCATCCGCTGCAAAACCGGTCCGTCGGCCTGGGTCATGGTGCGCAGGGTCTGGATGCTGAAAGAGCGTGCAGGCACGACGCGGGCGAGCACACGCGTCCAGTGCTCAAGGGTCACGGGCTTGACCAGCAGTTCATCCATTCCCGCCTCCCGGCAGCGCTGCTGTTCATCATCCAGGGCATTCGCCGTGCAACCCACCAGCGCCAGGCGTGGCCGTTGCTCCTGGGCTTCAAGCCGGCGGATGGCCTCACTCAAGGCGTAGCCGGACATGCCCGGCATATTGCAATCGGTGACCAGGACGTCAAACACCTCATGATGCCAACGCTGCAAGGCCGCTTCGGCCGAGTCGACGGCCACTACTTGATGACCCAGGAACTGCAACTGCTGAACCAGCACCAGCCGATTGGCCGGCAGGTCATCCACCACCAACACCGACAGGTTGCGGCCGGCGACCAGCAGCGGTACACCGGCAGATGCTGGCACGTCGTCACTGCTGACCCGATCCAGGTACAGGTCGATGCACACCACCGTGCCCTCTCCCACCACGCTGCTCAGGGTGATGCTGCCTCCCATCAATTCCACCAGTTGCTGGCAGATGCTCAAGCCCAGTCCCGTGCCGCCGTGCTCGGCAGCCGTCCGCGCGCTGACCTGGATAAACGGCTTGAACACTCGCGCCTGCTGCTCGACGCCAATGCCCGGCCCGCTGTCCTCCACACACAGCTGCAAATATTCGGCCCCCGCCGGGTCAAGCTTGCGCACAACACTGACCCGAGCCTCGCCGCGCGAGGTGAACTTGAGCGCGTTGCCCAACAGGTTATGGATAACCTGACGCAGGCGCAGCGGGTCGAACCAGTAATACCCTTGCGCGCTCGGGTCGAATGCCAGGGTCAGGTGAAGGCCCTTTTTCTGCGCCATGGGTTCGAACAAGCGCTGTATGCCCTCGAAGAAACCTTTCAAGTCAGTGGCCTGCGGCGCCAGTTGCAGATGACCGGCTTCAATCTTGGCCAGGTCGAGGCTGTCACCCATCAGGGCAATCAACTCACGCGCCGAGCGATGGGCCACTCGCAGGGCTTCAGACACTGGCTTGCCTTCAGCCTGGGCACGCTCCTGCTCCAGCTCGAGCAGACCGATAATGGCGGTCATCGGCGTGCGAATCTCGTGGCTCAGGGTCGAGAGAAACGCGCTTTTTGCGTAGTTCGCTTCGTCAGCGGCCTGCCGCGCATCCATCAGCTGGAGCTCCAGGACCTTGCGCTCGTTGATATCGACCCAGCCACCGAGCAAACCCTGGAGCTGGCCCTTGGCGTCGAAGAACGGCACCGTCCACTGATACACATGAAACGCCCCGCCATTGAACTCCAGCTGCCGGTCGACGAACAGCGACTGCTGGCTCGCCAATTGCTCCATGTGGCCGGCATGCAGGCGCGCGGCCGTAGCGTCAGGCATCAGCCCGCTTTCCATCAGCGTCAGGCCCTGGATCTGCTCGCGCCGGGTGTTCAACTGTTGTTCATAGCTGGTGTTGCAGGTCACCAGGCGTCCTTCCAGATCACGCACAAATACCGGGTTGGGCATGCCGTCCAGCAGCGCGCGCTTGAACGCCAACTGGTCGTTGAGCCGCTGCTCGGCCTGGAGGCGCTGGCGAATCTGGCGCTTGAGCCGGCTGTTCCAGGCCAGGGACACCAGCACAAACAGCAGCGCCATGGCGACCGTCCAGTAGGCCCATGGCGGCACACGCTGCCAGGCCGGCACCGGGACGGGTACGCTCCCCAGCCAACGCAAACGCAGGGCGCTCAGCTCCGCGACCGGCAGCGCTTCCAGCGCCTTGTTCAAAATGCTCAGCAGTTCCGGTTGATCCTTGCGCACCGACAGGCTGTTGGCCGACCACTTGCCCTCGACACTGCGGCCGATGCGCAACTCATCGGCCGGGTAACTCTGCACTTCCACTTCACTCTGGATAGTCGCCGCCGCGCGACCCTGCGTTACCAGCTCACGGGCCTGGACGTAGTTATCCACCGATTGCAGCTTGATCCCGGGGTGCTCGCGACGAATATATCCCTCCAGGACATGGCGTGCCGGCAGCGCCAGCACCTTGCCTGAAAGCTCGCTCAAACTGGCCACTGGCGGTGCGTCAGCGCGCTGGATAAACACCCAGCCTGAGCCCCCGAACCCATGGCTGAAATCGAGAAAGGCCTTGCGCTCCTGATTTTCGGCCAGGGTGGTGTTCATGTCCGCCCTGCCCGTTTCCAGCAACCCCAGGGTCTGTGCCGTGGAGGACACTTCCTCCATCACGAACTGCAGGCCGGTCATGCGTGAAATGCGGTTGAGCAAGTCCACATTCAGCCCCACCCACTGGCCGTCCTTGTCCTTGAATACATAGGGAGACAGTTGCTGGGACGCCACCACCACATGCGGATGCTGAAGTACCCAGGCCCGCTCCGGGGCCGACAAGGCGATGCGCTCGGCGGCAATGCCCACCCCCAGTCCGGTGGTCCAGCGCGCAAGGATCTCCCGCCGCACAGACTCATCAATACTCGCCAGCGCCCGGTCCATCAGCGTCCCCAACAGCGGGTCGGCCTCCCGCGTGGCAAAGGCAAAGCCGATGGGCGCCAGCCGGCTTTCCACCTTGATCTGCAAGCCCAGGTAGGGCCGTAGCGATTTATAGGCGCGCACGATCACTTCGTTGCCGATAAACGCATCGGCATCACCTTGCTTCAGCGCTTCGAGGCCACTGTAGAGATTCGGTGCCAGCATGATGTGGCTCCCGGGATACGCCTGATGGACGTTCTTGACGTTGGCGTAACCGTCCAGCAACACCAGCTTCTTGTCCTTGAGGTCCTCGTTCTGGGTGCTGTCATCCCGGCGCACGACCACCACCGAGCGGTCCGGCATGTAGTCTTCGGTAAAGCGCAACCCCGACACATCACGCTCGTAACCGTTGGCACTGGTGAGAATATCGATGGCGCCGCTCCGCAGGGCCTCCACCGCCTGCGCCCGCTCGGCAAAACCCAGGACTTGCATCGGTGCATGCAGACGCGCGCCGATCAGGCTCAGGTAATCGGCGCTGATGCCCTGGTAGCGATTGCGGTCGCGGGTGATATCGATCGGCTGATAGTCATCAATCGAAATGCCCACTCTCAGTGGCCGATGGGCCGCCAGCCATTGCTGCTCGCTGGCCGTCAGGGGCATGGGCTCCAGGGCAATGAACGCCGGCACCAGCTTGAACGGCAGGCTGACAGCCGCGAGGCTTGCCGAACCATGGCCAAGCAGCAGCACACATGCCAGCCACGCGTGTGCTCGGGTCGATAAATACACCGGTTGGGTTTCCTTGATTATTCTTGTTGGTCGCCGCGCAAGTATGGCTCGCCAGAATGAAAAAGCCCGTCACGAAGACGGGCTTGATCCACCACGCAAAGCCGTTGGCTCAGAGTGGCTTGCCGCGATTGCCATGCTGGCTGACAAACGCCTGCACCGCTTTCAGGTCATTGGCCAATACCGTGCAACGCTCTTCACGCTCAAACAGGTCGGTGAGGTGCGGCGGCAATTCCAGCGCCCTGCCAACCCCGGCCTTCTCTACCGCTTCCGGGAATTTGACCGGGTGCGCGGTGCCGAGAATCACCATCGGGATGTCCAGGCTGCGGCGGCATTCGCGCGCGGCCTTGACGCCAATGGCGGTGTGCGGGTCCAGCAGCTCGCCGGTCTGGGCGTAGACTTCAGCGATGGTCTCGCAGGTTTCTGCGTCGTCCACCGCCAGGGAGTCGAACAGCTTGCGGGTTTCGGTCCAGCGCTCCTGCTCGACGCTGAAACCGCCACCTTGCTTGAAGCTGTCCATCAGGCCGGCCAGGGCAGCACCGTTGCGACCGTGCATGTCGAACAGCAGGCGTTCGAAGTTCGACGAGACCATGATGTCCATCGACGGCGACAGTGTGGCGTGCAGGGTTTCCTTGACGTACTGGTTGCCGCTCATGAAGCGGTGCAGGATGTCGTTGCGGTTGGTGGCGACGATCAGCTGGTTGATCGGCAGGCCCATGTTGCGTGCCAGGTAACCGGCGAAGATATCGCCGAAGTTGCCGGTTGGCACCGAGAACGACACCGAACGCGCCGGGCCGCCCAACTGCAGGGAAGCATGGAAGTAGTAGACGATCTGGGCCATGATCCGCGCCCAGTTGATCGAGTTCACCGCCACCAGGCGCGTGCCCTTGAGGAAGCTCTGGTCGGCGAAGCTGGCCTTGACCATTTCCTGGCAGTCATCGAAGTTGCCTTCGATGGCGATGTTGTGGATGTTCTCGCCGAAGATCGTGGTCATCTGCCGACGCTGCACTTCCGACACGCGGTTGTGCGGGTGCAGGATGAAGATGTCGACGTTTTCGCAGTGCTTGCAGCCTTCGATCGCCGCCGAGCCGGTATCACCGGAAGTAGCGCCGATGATCACCACGCGCTCACCGCGTTTTTCCAACACATAGTCCAGCAGGCGACCCAGCAGTTGCAGGGCGAAATCCTTGAACGCCAGGGTCGGGCCGTGGAACAGCTCCAGGACCCATTCGTTGCCGTTCAGTTGGCGCAACGGGGCAATGGCGCTGTGGGAAAACACGCCGTAGGTTTCTTCCAGGATCTTCTTGAAATCCGCATCCGGGATGCTGCCGGTGACGAACGGGCGCATGACCCGGAACGCCAGCTCGTGGTACGGCAGGCCGGCCCACGAAGCGATTTCTTCCTGGGTGAAGCGTGGCAGGTTTTCCGGCACGTACAGGCCGCCGTCAGTGGCCAGACCGGCCAGCAGAACGTCTTCGAAATTCAGGGCCGGTGCCTGGCCGCGGGTGCTGATATAACGCATGACTGGCTCCTCTAGAGCATGCTTGAACAAGGGCCGCCGAACGCGTGGGGCCCTTGCCGCAAAACGATTAGTTCAGGTGTTCGACGCGAATCCGCACCACCGGCCCAACCACGCCCTGCAACGCTTCAAGCGCGGCAATGGCGTCGTTGATGTGCTGCTCCAGCACACGGTGGGTCAGCAGGATCATGGGCACCAGGCCGTCTTGTTCTTCGACTTCCTTCTGCATGATCGATTCAATGTTGATGCCGCGCTCCGACAGGATGCTGGCCACCTGAGCGAGCACGCCCGGATGATCCTTGGCCTGGATGCGCAGGTAGTAGGCACTTTCGCAGGCTTCGATCGGCAGGATCGGGTGGGCCGACAGCGAGTCCGGCTGGAAGGCCAGGTGCGGTACGCGGTTTTCCGGGTCGCTGGTCATGGCACGCACCACGTCCACCAGGTCGGCGATCACAGACGAAGCGGTCGGCTCCATGCCGGCGCCGGCGCCGTAGAACAGGGTGGAACCGGCAGCGTCACCGTTGACCATCACGGCGTTCATCACGCCATTGACGTTGGCGATCAGGCGGTCGGCCGGGATCAGTGTCGGGTGCACACGCAGCTCGATACCGGCTGGGGTGCTGCGCGCCACACCGAGGTGCTTGATGCGGTAGCCCAGGGCTTCGGCGTAGTTCACGTCGGCGGTGGTCAGCTTGGTGATGCCTTCGGTGTAGGCCTTGTCGAACTGCAGCGGGATACCAAAGGCGATGGACGCCAGGATGGTCAGCTTGTGGGCAGCGTCGATGCCTTCCACGTCGAAGGTCGGATCGGCTTCGGCGTAACCCAGGGCCTGGGCTTCGGCCAGCACGTCTTCGAAGGTACGGCCCTTCTCGCGCATTTCGGTGAGGATGAAGTTACCGGTGCCGTTGATGATGCCGGCCACCCAGTTGATACGGTTGGCGGACAGGCCTTCACGGATCGCCTTGATCACCGGGATACCACCGGCCACGGCGGCTTCGAATGCCACGATCACGCCCTTCTCGCGGGCCCTGGCGAAGATTTCGTTACCGTGCACGGCAATCAGCGCCTTGTTGGCAGTGACCACATGCTTGCCGTTTTCGATAGCCTTGAGCACCAGCTCGCGGGCCACGGTGTAGCCGCCTACCAGCTCGATGACGATATCGATTTCAGGGTTGGTGGCGACTTCGAAGACATCGTTGGTAATCGCAATACCGGTCGTTTGGAACTGAGGCTTTGGCGTACGCGTGGCAATTTGTGCCACTTCAATCCCACGCCCTGCACGGCGGGAAATTTCTTCAGCGTTACGCTGAAGTACGTTGAAGGTGCCGCCACCGACGGTCCCTAACCCACAGATGCCTACTTTGACCGGTTTCACTGAAGAACTCCCCATGAAACGGCCGACTCAAGGTCGGCCGTGAAAACAGCCGCACAACTGCGGCTCTCTATTAATGACCCGCCGAACTGTCGGCGGATCATGATCGTCAAGGCTCGACGATAATGCTTACTTTGCGTTCAGTGCCAGTTTGGCAACTTGCGGCGCAGGCTGGTAGCCCGGAATCACCTGGCCGTCAGCCAAAACGATGGCCGGCGTACCGTTCACACCAATCGACTGGCCGAGGGCGAACTGCTTGGAAACCGGGTTGGCGCACTTGGCGGCCTTGATTTCCTTGCCATCGACCATCTTGTCCATGGCCGCTTTCTTGTCGGCCGAACACCAGACGGCTTGCAACTGCTCGTCACCCGGCGAACCCAGGCCCTGGCGCGGGAACGCCACGTAGCGCACTTCAACGCCGAGCTTGTTCAGCTCAGGCACTTCGGCATGCAGCTTGTGGCAGTACGGGCAGGTGGTGTCGGTGAACACGGTGATGTGGGTCTTGGTTTCGCCGATGGCCGGGTAAACCACGGTTTCAGCCACCGGAATACCGTTGATCAGCTTGGACACGCCCAGGCGCTCGGCTTTCTCGGTGAGGTTCACCGGCTTGCCGTCTTTGAGCTGGAACAGGTAGCCCTGGACGATGTACTGGCCATCGGCACTGGCGTACAGCACGCGGCTGCCCTTGAGCTTGACTTCGTACAGGCCGGCCATCGGGCTGGCGTTGATGCTTTCAATCGGGGTGTCGAGCTGGAGGGCTTCCAGGCTCTTGCGGATTGTCTTCTCTGCGGCGTCGTCGGCGACGGCAAAGGTTGAGACCAACGCAATGGCTGCGATGGCAAAAATCTGGGTCAAGCGCATGGGAACTCCTGAAGGCAGATGCAGGGACGGGAGCAGGAACACCGATCTTCAAACACGGGTTTGGGCCGTCCCCTTTGCGAACCGGCAAAGCCTACCACAGTTGGGCCGCAGGGCAGCCAGTCGCGGGGAAATTGGGCTTTTTCCGAAGTGTTTTTCATCCACGGGGATGGTGCTTGGCGTGCATCTCCTGCAAACGTGCCCGCGCCACGTGGGTGTAGATCTGGGTGGTGGATAAGTCGCTGTGGCCCAGGAGCATTTGAACCACGCGCAAATCCGCGCCGTGGTTGAGCAAATGCGTGGCGAACGCGTGACGCAGGGTGTGGGGCGACAGCGACTTGCCGATGCCGGCAACCTTGGCCTGGTGCTTGATGCGATGCCAGAAGGTCTGGCGGGTCATCTGTTCGCCGCGCTGGCTGGGAAACAGCACATCGCTGGGCCGACCGTTGAGCAATTCGGCTCGGGCGTCGCGCATGTAGCGTTCGATCCACACGATCGCCTCTTCACCCATGGGCACCAGGCGCTCCTTGCTGCCCTTGCCCATTACGCGCAATACGCCCTGGCGCAGGTTGACCTGTTCCAGGGTCAGGCTGATCAACTCGGTGACGCGCAGGCCGCAGGCATACAGCACTTCCAACATGGCACGGTCGCGCTGGCCGATGGCTTCGCTCAGGTCGGGAGCTGCGAGCAGGGCTTCGACGTCGGCTTCCGACAGGGATTTGGGCAGTGGCCGGCCCAACTGTGGCATGTCGATTTGCAGGGTTGGGTCGACAGCGATCAGCTTTTCCCGCAGCAGGTAGCGATAGAAGCCACGCACGCCTGAGAGAAAACGCGCAGTAGAGCGAGGCTTGTAGTTTTGCTCCAGGCGCCAGGCCAGGTGGTCGAGAATCAGCTCGCGACCGGCGTCGAGCAGCTCGAGGTTTTTCTCCTGCAGCCAGCCATTGAACAACGCGAGGTCGCTGCGGTAAGCCTGGCGGGTGTTGTCCGACAGGCCTTTTTCCAGCCAAAGGGCGTCGAGGAAGCGGTCTATCTGCGGGTGGTCGATGGCGGACATGAGGGCTCAAGCAGGGAAAATGGCGATGTCGGGTAGATCCTATCGCAGCACAGGCCGCTACACATCAATGAAAGCGGGCAAATAATCTGTGGCAAGGGAGCTTGCTCCCGCTGGGGCGCGAAGCGGCCCTGATTGACCATTGAGGTCCAACAGAGAGACTTCTATTGCCGGTTTCAGGGCCGCTGCGCAGCCCAACGGGAGCAAGCTCCCTCGCCACAAAAGCGGAAAACGGCTTTAAGGTCAGTGCGACGCTGAATTTCTTCGAGGCGGGGAGTCATGAATAGATACCGGGGAAATGGACAAATTTCAGGCAACAAAAAAGCAGCCCGTAGGCTGCTTTTTTCTGCATCGGGAAGCTGGACTTAAGCCAGTTTTTCCTTGATGCGAGCTGCTTTACCGGACAGGTCACGCAGGTAGTACAGCTTGGCTTTACGTACGTCACCGCGACGTTTAACGGCCATGCTGTCGATTTGCGGGCTGTAGGTCTGGAAAGTACGCTCTACGCCAACACCGTTGGAGATTTTACGAACAGTGAAAGCACTGTTCACACCACGGTTACGCTTGGCAATTACCACGCCTTCGAACGCTTGCAGACGCGAACGGTCGCCTTCCTTCACTTTCACCTGAACGACAATGGTGTCGCCCGGGGCAAAGGTAGGGATCTCTTTGGTCATCTGCTCTGCTTCGAGTGCAAGGATGATTTTGTTAGTCATGCTGTGCTCCTAAGGTAAGTCGTCGGACCTACCATCGATACGTTGTTAACTATCGTCCCGCGCGAGGATGTATTCCTCGAGCAGCTTCTTCTCTTCTCCAGAAAGCGAGCGGCTTTCCAGAAGATCGGCGCGTCGTTCATAGGTCCGCCCGAGGGACTGCTGTAAACGCCAACGCCGGATGTGTGCGTGATTGCCACTTAGCAATACGTCGGGAACACGCTGATCCGCATACACCTCCGGTCGGGTGTAGTGCGGGCAATCCAGCAAACCATCCGTGAAGGAATCTTCCTCCGCGGAGTCCGCATGCCCTAAAGCTCCAGGCAGCAGTCGTGTAACCGCATCTATCAGGACCATCGCCGGCAGCTCGCCGCCAGACAGGACATAGTCCCCAATCGACCACTCTTCATCGACATGAGCATCAATAAAACGCTCGTCAATGCCTTCATAGCGACCGGCAATCAGGATTAATGCTTCCAGATTCGCCAACTCGCGTACCGCCGACTGATTCAGCTGACGGCCTTGAGGGGACAGGTAAATTACCTTCGCCTTCTCCCCGGCGGCTGCCTTGGCCTGAACCAACGCATCTTCCAGGGGCTTGATCTTCATCACCATGCCCGGGCCACCGCCAAATGGGCGATCGTCCACAGTGTGATGTCGATCCGTCGTGTAGTCTCGCGGGTTCCAACAGGTGAGCTGCAAGAGCCCCTGTTTCACCGCCCGACTGGTGATGCCGTACTCGCTGATGGCGGAAAACATCTCGGGAAACAAACTGATCACTTCAACGCGCAGGTTAGCCACGTTAGAAGTCCGCGTCCCATTCCACCTTCATCTCGCCCGCTGCCAGGTCGACGGCCAACACGCATTGCTCGGTATAGGGCAACAGGCGTTCGCGATCATCCAGGCTGCCAGCGCAAGGCTTGACCACCATTACATCATTGGCGCCGGTTTCCAGAAGATGATCGATTTTCCCGAGCAATTGCCCGAGTTGATCAATGACCTTCAGACCTTCCAGCTGGTACCAGTAGTACTCGCCGTCGGTCAATTCAGGGAACAGGTTGCGCGGCACGCAGATCTCATAACCGGCCAGAAGACGAGCTTCTTCACGATCATCAAGACCCTTGAGCTTTGCGACCAGGAACTTGTCGCTCCCGCGTCCACTGACCAGCTCTACCTGTTTCACACTACCTTCGCGCTTGAGCGTCCAGGTCTTGTACTGCAACAGGTTTTCAGTCGGATCAGTAAAGGAATACACCTTCACTTCGCCGCGAACGCCATGAACAGAATAAATCTTGCCGATAACGATCAAATCATCAGCAACCGCTGGCGTCGCGTTCATATTGCTCAGGCCGCAGCCTTAGATGCATCCTTCAACAACTGAGCAACGCGCTCAGAAGGTTGTGCACCAACGCTCAGCCAGTAGGCTACGCGCTCTTGGTTCACGGACAGACGGACTTCTTGACCACGAGCGATCGGGTTGAAGAAGCCAACTTGTTCCTTGTGAGAGCCGTCACGTGGGTTGCGGCTGTCAGTTACGGTCAAGTGGTAAAACGGGCGCTTTTTGGAGCCGCCAAGGGCAAGACGGATTGTTAGCATGTGAACATCGTTCCTGTAGTCGGTGCTGCAAATCTAAATGCACAGCGGGCATAGGTGCCCGAAAGGCCGCATATTCTAAGGAATATCCGGACTTTTGCAAATGTCTTTTTCTGGCGCCTATCAGCGTGCCATTCAGATCTGCTATAGAGCCGTCGGTTAAAACGGCAAGTCAGCTCCCGCCAATGGCGGGTTTGCTGGAGATCCCGCATCCCTGCGGGTCGGAGCAGAAGCGAACTTCTGCTCGAATTCTTTACATTTTCGGCATGCCGCCGCCGGGCAACATACCGCCCATGCCGCGCATCATCTTGGCCATTCCGCCTTTTGCGGAGAATTTCTTCATCATCTTCTGCATCTGCTTGTGTTGCTTGATCAAGCGACCGATGTCCTGCACCTGGGTGCCGGAACCCATGGCGATCCGACGTTTGCGCGAACCGCTGATCAGCTCAGGGTCGCGGCGCTCGGCCGGGGTCATGGAATTGATGATGGCTTCCATCTGCTTGAATTGCTTCTCTGCCGCGCCCTGGGCATTGCCCATTTGCGCCAGGTTCACGCCGCCGATGTTCGGCAGCTTGTCCATCAGGCCGCCGAGGCCGCCCATGTTCTTCATCTGCTGCAGCTGGTCGCGGAAGTCTTCGAGGTCGAAGCCCTTGCCCTTCTTCAGCTTTTTAGCCAGCTTGTCGGCCTTGTCCTTGTCGAGGGTCGCTTCCGCTTGCTCGATCAGGCTGAGCACGTCGCCCATGCCGAGGATACGCGAGGCGATACGCTCAGGGTGGAACGGCTCGAGCGCTTCGCTCTTCTCGCCCATACCGATGAACTTGATCGGCTTGCCGGTAATGGCGCGTACCGACAAGGCGGCACCGCCACGGGCATCGCCGTCGACCTTGGTCAGGATCACACCGGTCAGCGGCAGTGCATCACCAAAGGCCTTGGCGGTATTGGCCGCATCCTGGCCGGTCATGGCATCGACCACGAACAGGGTTTCTACCGGGTTGATCGCGGCATGCAGCGCCTTGATCTCGCCCATCATCTCTTCGTCGATGTGCAGGCGACCGGCGGTATCGACGATGACCACGTCGATGAATTTCAGCTTGGCTTCTTTAATAGCCGCCTGGGCGATATCGACCGGCTTCTGGCTCAGGTCGGACGGGAAGAAGGTCACGCCCACTTCGCCCGCGAGCATTTCCAGCTGTTTAATAGCCGCCGGGCGGTAAACGTCGGCAGACACCACCATCACCGACTTCTTCTTGCGCTCTTTAAGGAAGCGCGCCAGTTTGCCGGCCGTGGTGGTCTTGCCCGCACCTTGCAGACCGGCCATCAGCACAACGGCTGGCGGCACGGCGCTGAGGTTCAAATCTTCGTTGGCCGCGCCCATCAGGCTTTCGAGTTCGGCCTGGACGATCTTCACAAAGGCCTGGCCCGGCGTCAGGCTGCGGGACACTTCGGTGCCGACCGCGCGCTCTTTGACCGAGTTAACGAAGTCCTTCACCACCGGCAAGGCGACGTCGGCTTCCAGCAACGCCATGCGCACTTCACGCAGGGTGTCTTTAATATTGTCCTCGGTCAGCTTGGCCTTGCCGGTGACATGGCGCAGCGTCTGCGAGAGACGGTCAGTCAGATTTTCAAACATGCGCGATCCTTTCAGGCCCTATTCATCGAAATGCATTGTTAGACCGAGGTAATGGCGGCCCAGGCTGTGGTAAATCGCTATTAAAAACAGCGCTCGGCGAGCCTGCGGCGTGGGCAGGTCGCGGATTATAGCGAAGACTGTCGCCATGCACACCCGCTGTCTGGCCTGAGAGTCTTTCGTGTTACGCAGGTGTATGCCAAACTCAGCGCCTTTCGGGCCTGCTTAACAGGATTTATGCTCCCTTTGTCACCCAGTTTGCTACCCAGCCTCGCCGCCGCCATCTTGTATGCCGCTGCGACCCTCTATCAGGGCACTCGTCTGGCCCAAGGCGCCAAGGCCGACAAACGCCTGCTGGTAGGCCTTGGCGTCCTCGCCCTGCTGGCTCACGCCGCCAGCCTGTTCACGCACTTGATGACGCCGGTCGGCCTGGGCCTGGATTTCTTCAGCGCTGCCAGCCTGATTGCCGCCGCGGTGATCGCGCTGACCCTGATGGCCTGCTACCGGATCCCGGTGGAGAACCTGCTGGTGCTGTTGTTCCCGCTCGGGATGCTGACGGTGCTGCTGGCGCAATTCACACCGACCGGCACCGTGCAGGTCATTGATGAAGAGCCGGGCATCCTCGCCCACATCCTGCTGTCGATCCTCGCCTACGGCATGTTCACCATCGCGGTGTTCCAGGCCTTGCTGCTGCTGTTGCAAGACCACCAACTCAAGCACAAGCACCCGTCGGGGCTGATCAAGAACTTCCCGCCGCTGCAAACCATGGAAAGCCTGCTGTTCGGCTTCCTCTGGGCCGGCTGGACGCTGCTGTCGCTGTCACTGATCTCCGGCTGGCTGTTCGTCGAGAACCTGTTTGCCCAGCACCTTGTGCATAAAACCCTGCTGGCCTGCCTGGCCTGGGTGGTGTTCAGCGTGCTGCTGTGGGGCCGCAACCGTCTCGGCTGGCGCGGGCACAAGGCGATCCGCTGGACCCTGGCCGGTTTCTGCCTGCTGATGCTGGCCTATTTCGGCAGCAAGCTGGTTCGCGAATACATCCTGCATATCTGACGGGCAGCCGACATGGACAACTTGCCCTTGGGGCCGATGCTTGCGGTAGTAGCCTTGCTGGTTTTATGGTCGGCGCTGTTTACCGCCATCGAAGCCGCCCAGCAACATTTGCTGGCCCTGCGCCCCGGCACCCGCCAGGGTGACAAAGCCGCCGCCCGCCTGAACTTCCCGCGCAACAGCCTGATCCTCTGCAACACCCTGTGCCGCGCCGTGGTGGTGATTCTCTGCACCCTGCTGGCGATCTACGCCTGGGCGCAAAACGGCCCGTGGCTCGGCTGGGTGATCTCCAGCGCGGTGCTGCTGGTGCTGGCCGACTATCTTCCGCGTGCCCTGGCCACTCGCCACCCGCAAACCATCCTTGGCTTCGGCAATACCTTGCTGAGCATGCCGCTGAAAATCCTTTATCCGCTGGCCTGGCTGCTCAACGGTGTCAGCCTGTTGCTGCTGCGCCCGTTCACCCGCAAGCCCGGGCTGGTCAAGAAGAGCGACGAGCCGCAGCCGGACCAGGACGACGAGCCGGAAGCCGAAATCCCCAACACCCGCGCGCCGGGCATGCCGGGCATCCACGCCCTGGACAACATCACCGTCAACGACATCCTGGTGCCCCGCAGCGAAGTGGACGGCATCAACCTGGATGATTCGGTAGAGGAAATCATCGAGCAACTGCGGATTTCCACGCGTACCCGGCTGCCGGTGTTCCACAGCGACATCAACCAGGTCGAGGCGGTGCTCAACACGCGGCAGATCCGCCACCTGCTGCCGGACGCCAGCCTGACCAAGGAAGCGCTGCTGGAGGCCTGCCACGAGCCCTACTTCGTTCCGGAAAGCACGCCGCTGCAACTGCAACTGCTGAATTTCCACAAGCAACAGCGCCGCCTCGGCATGGTGGTGGATGAATACGGCGAAGTGCTGGGCATTGTGACCCTGGAAGACATTCTTGAAGAAATCGTCGGTGAGTTCGAAAGCGAGCAGCACCTCGACAACCCGCACATCCAGCCGCAACTGGATGGCCGCTACGTGATCGACGGCGCCGCCTCGATCCGCGACTTGAACAAAACCCTCGGCTGGCACCTGCCCAGCGACGGCCCCAAGACCCTCAACGGCCTGGTGACCGAAGCACTGGAGACCATTCCGGACTGCGCCGTGTGCCTGAAAATCGGCCGTTATCGCCTGGAAATCCTCGAGACCGAGGACAACCGCGTCGCCAAGGTGCTGATCTGGCACACCAGCACGGTGCCGGTTGCCGCTTAAGCCCCTTGTTGGATCCGCAAACCCCTTCCTATAATCGGGCGGCTTACCCAAGCCCCGCCCGACCGCGTGCTACCCGCACTGAGCGCGTCCAGGCACCGCTTTACCGTGTCTGACCGGTGTTTGCTCCCATCCCGAGCCGCCCCGCGCACAACCCTGATCCATGGGTGTTCGACCAATAATAATCCGCGTCCAAACGCGCAATGACCGTCAGGGATACCTCAATGAGCACCACCTATAACGAGACGGCGACCGCCGCCCCGACCAACTCGACGGCCCGGGTCGCCACCGCGAGCATCATCGGCACCGCCATCGAGTTCTACGACTTCTATATCTACGCAACTGCCGCTGCCCTGGTGATCGGCCCGGTGTTCTTCCCGCAAACCTCCGGCACGGCGCAGATGCTCGCCTCGTTCCTGACCTTCGGTATCGCATTTATCGCGCGGCCACTGGGCTCGGCGCTGTTCGGCCACTTTGGTGACCGGATTGGCCGCAAGTCGACACTGGTGGCTTCCCTGCTGCTGATGGGCGTGTGCACTACGCTGATCGGCTTGCTGCCCGGTTATGACAGCATCGGGGCCTGGGCACCGATCCTGCTCTGCGTGTTGCGCTTCGGCCAGGGCCTCGGGCTTGGCGGCGAATGGGGCGGTGCGGCGTTGCTGGCCACCGAGAACGCACCGAAGGGCAAACGCGCCTGGTTCGGCATGTTCCCGCAGCTGGGCCCGTCGATTGGCTTTCTGGCAGCCAACGGGCTGTTCCTGATCCTGGCCATGAGCCTGAGCGACGAACAGTTCCGCAGCTGGGGCTGGCGCATTCCGTTCATTCTCAGCGCGGCGCTGGTGATGGTGGGGCTGTATGCAAGGCTCAAACTGCATGAAACGCCGGTGTTCGCGAACGCCGTGGCCAAGGAAGCGCCGGTGAAGGTGCCGCTGGTGGAACTGTTCAGCCAGCATTGGCTGCCGGTCCTGCTGGGTGCGGCCTCGATGGTGGTGTGTTATGCGCTGTTCTATATCACCACCGCGTTTTCCCTGAGCTATGGCGTGTCTACGCTGGGCTACAGCCGTGAAACCTTCCTCGGGCTGTTGTGCTTCGCGGTGCTGTTCATGGGCGCGGCGACGCCGCTGGCGGCGTGGGCCAGCGACCGTTACGGGCGTAAGCCGGTGCTGATTGTGGGGGCGATTCTGACCATCCTCTCCGGCTTCACCATGGAACCGTTGCTGACCCACGGTTCAACCTGGGCCGTGGCACTGTTCCTGGCGCTGGAGCTGTTCCTGATGGGCGTGACGTTTGCCCCGATGGGCGCGATGTTGCCGGAACTGTTCCCGACCCGCGTGCGTTATACCGGTGCTTCGGCGGCGTATAACCTGGGTGGGATCGTGGGTGCGTCGGCGGCACCGTTCTTCGCGACCAAGCTGGTGGCGATGGGCGGTTTGAGTTATGTCGGCGGGTATGTGTCGGCGGCAGCGGTGATCAGCTTGATTGCTGTGTTGTGCCTGAAAGAGACGCGCAATAACGATTTGAACAAGGTCGCCTGATGATGATCATTCCCACGCTCTGCGTGGGAATGCATCCGGTGACGCTCTGCGTCACGCCCTTAAGAGCGGACGCGGAGCGTCCAGCACGGCATTCCCACGCGGAGCGTGGGAACGATCGGCGGGGGGTTACAGCTCTACAACAACAGCCTTCGAAGCACGAGTGGCTTTAGCCCGCGCTGCCTCAATCGACTCATCCCGCGCCAGCGCCACGCCCATACGACGCTGGCCATTCACTTCCGGCTTGCCGAACAGACGCAACGCCGTATCCGGCTCGCTCAAGGCTGCACCCAGGTTGGAAAACGCCGTCTGGGTCGACTTGCCTTCCACCAGGATCACTGCCGAAGCCGAAGGCCCGAACTGACGGATCAACGGGATCGGCAGGCCGAGAATTGCCCGCGCATGCAGGGCGAACTGCGACAAGTCCTGGGAAATCAGGGTCACCAGGCCAGTGTCATGGGGGCGCGGCGACACTTCGCTGAACCACACCTGATCGCCTTTGATAAACAGCTCGACGCCAAACAGACCACGACCACCCAACGCTTCGGTTACCGCCTTGGCAACGCGCTCGGATTCCGCCAGTGCAATCGGGCTCATGGCCTGTGGCTGCCAGGATTCCTGATAGTCGCCCTTCTCCTGACGGTGACCGACAGGCGCACAGAAGGTAGTGCCGCCAATGTGGCGCACGGTCAGCAGGGTGATTTCGTAGTCGAAGTCGATAAAGCCTTCGATGATCACGCGGCCCTTGCCGGCACGCCCGCCTTCCTGGGCGTAATCCCAGGCTTTCTGCACGTCATCGGCGCTGCGCAGCAGGCTCTGGCCCTTGCCCGACGAACTCATCACCGGCTTGACCACACACGGGAAGCCCAGGTCGGTAACGGCCTTGCTGTAGTCCTCGAAGGTGTCGGCGAAGTGGTACGGCGAGGTCGGCAGGTCCAGCTCTTCGGCGGCCAGGCGACGGATACCTTCGCGGTTCATGGTCAGCAACGTCGCGCGGGCGGTCGGGATCACGGTGAAGCCTTCGGCTTCCAGCTCCACGAGGGTGGCGGTGGCGATCGCTTCGATTTCCGGCACGATGAAGTGCGGCTTTTCGGCTTCGATCACGGCACGCAGCGCGGCACCGTCGAGCATGTTGATCACGTGGCTGCGGTGGGCAACCTGCATGGCCGGCGCGTTGGCGTAGCGATCCACGGCAATCACTTCAACGCCCAGGCGTTGCAGTTCGATTACCACTTCCTTGCCCAGCTCACCGCAGCCACACAGCATTACGCGGGTCGCGGTTGGCGACAATGGAGTTCCGATTCGGGTCATCTCAGGTCCTCAGGGGAGCGGATCGTGGGGAGAAAGGCCGGCATTTTACATGAACTGTAAGGATTGGCTTCAGTTGGCGACGCGCTGCCGGCGCAAACGCCAGGCCATGGCCAGCCACACCACGGTAACGCCGGCGAATTTCGACACCAGGGCAGTGCCGGCGACCGCGGGCGTCAAGGCGCCGATCAGGCCGAAAAAGATGAAGGTATCGAGGGGGATACTCAGCGCCGAACTTATCCACAGGCGGTCGTGGAGTGGGCGCTTGGTGATGCTGAACACCAGCCAGTCAATGCATTCGGACACCGCGAACGCCGTGGCGCTGGCCAGGGCGATGGACGGATCGGAGGTGATATAGGACAGCACCAGCGCCGCCAGCATGGCGATGATCGCGCCATGGCCGAAACGGGTTTGCACCATGTCCCGCAGGACAAATACCAGGCCGCCCCAGGCGGACCAGATGACATCCAGGTGCGGAGCGGTGGAAAAGGCGAAGTTGATCAGCACGACGCTGCTGATATAGGCAATCAGGAAGAACATGAGGCGAGGGACCTGTGAACAAGGGGCACAGGGTACTTCACAACCCATCAATGTGGCGAGGGAGCTTGCTCCCGCTGGGGCGCGAAGCGGCCCCGGAATGGGCGATAGCGGTGTACCTGAAGTAATCCTGTCGTCTGATTTGGGGCTGCTTCGCAGCCCAGCGGGAGCAAGCTCCCTCGCTACATTAAGTACAGCCCCTAGCGATCAGGCGCCGGATTTACCGGGAATCATCCACACCAGCCCACTCGCCTTCGCCCGCTCATGGCACAACCCCAGCACTACCCGGCGCTCGGTATTGTCCATGCGACTCCAGCGGGTAATCTCTTCCACCGTGCGCTGGCATCCCGTGCAGATATCATCGTCATCCAGCGCACAAATGCTCACGCACGGCGAGGCGACGGGTCGTTCTACCGGGTTCATTCTTCCTGCTCAACCAGATCACGGGCATACCGCTGGGCGTTATGCACATAGTGCGCAGCGCTGGCCTCAAGCATCTTCTTCTGCACGTCGGTCAGCTCCCGCACCACCTTGCCCGGCGAGCCCATCACCAACGAACCATCGGGAATTTCCTTGCCCTCGCCGATCAGCGAATTGGCGCCGATGATGCAGTGCTTGCCGATCTTCGCCCCGTTAAGAATCACCGCATTGATGCCAATCAGGCTGTAATCGTCGACGGTGCAGCCATGCAACATGGCGTTATGGCCGATGGTCACGCCGGTGCCGAGGGTCAGCGGGTAACCCATGTCGGTGTGCATCACGCTGCCGTCCTGCACGTTGCTGTTCTTGCCGATCAGGATCAGCTCGTTGTCGCCGCGCAACACCGCGTTGAACCAGACGTTGGCGCCCTCCTCCAGCTTGACCTTGCCCACCAGCGTGGCATTGGGGGCCACCCAGCTGTTGGGATGGGTTTCGACTCGGGCGTCGCCCAGGCGGTATTTCATAGGTGGATCCTCACGGCAGGAACGATGGCCATCTGGCTCTTAGGTATTGATGAAGCTTTTCGGCGGTCGATGCAGGCTGATGTCGGCATCGTCATAGAGCAGATTGATCAGCTCGACGATCATGATCGCCGTCAGGCCCCAGATCTTGTATTCGCCAAACCGATAACTGGGCACATACCAACTGCGGCCCTGGTAATCGATACGGTGGGTGTGTTCGCGGGGATCCTGGCGAAAAAACTCCAGGGGCACGCTGAAAACAGCGGCGATCTCGGCGTCATTGGCCAGGTATTCGACGTAATCGGGGATAACGCCTACATAAGGCGTGACACGGATACCGTGCAGGGAAATCAGCGGGCTCAACGGGCCGATGACTTCCACCAGGCCCGGCGGCAGGCCGATTTCTTCTTCGGCTTCGCGCAGCGCGGTGAATATCAGGTCGGGATCTTCAGGGTCGCGGCGCCCGCCAGGGAACGCCACTTCGCCGCCATGGGTGGATAACCCGCTGGCGCGCAAGGTCAGGATCAGCTCGGGTTCGTCACTGCGGGTGATCGGCACCAGTACCGCCGCTTCCGGGAAACGACCGTCGGTCTCCAGCGTGTGGGGCGTATGATTGCTTACCCGGCGAAGTAGCTCGTCCAGCATGAGTCATCTCGGTCTGTTGGCTACCTTGCATCATGCACCAAACCTTGCGCACGCCCAACCCCAAAACCCTGGCCATGTCGCTAAACGACAACTTGCAGCCCATACCCGGTCACGCCAAGATAGGCGCACTCTCCAGGAACCCCAGCATGAACTTCTGCAGCCAGTGCGGTAAACCGGTCACCCAGCGCATTCCCGAAGGCGACGCACGCCTGCGTTATGTCTGCGATCACTGTCAGACCATTCACTACCAGAACCCCAATATCGTCGCGGGCACCGTACCGGTGTGGGGCGACCAGGTGCTGCTGTGCCGGCGCGCCATCGAGCCGCGCCTGGGTTTCTGGACCTTGCCCGCCGGCTTCATGGAGAACGGCGAGACCGTCGAGCAGGCCGCGATGCGCGAAACCCTGGAAGAAGCCTGCGCCCGGGTGCGCAACCTGAGCATCTACACCCTGATCGACGTGCCGCACATCAGCCAGGTGCACATCTTCTACCGGGCCGAACTGATCGACCTGGATTTTGCCGCCGGCCCCGAAAGCCTTGAAGTGCGCTTATTCGATGAAGCCGACATCCCTTGGTCCGAGCTGGCTTTCCGCACGGTCGGGCGTACCTTAGAATGCTTTTTTGCTGACCGTCGGCAACAGTCGTATCCGGTGCGCAGCGAATCGGTGCCGCCGCTGACCCAGTTGGCCAAATAACAATCCAGGCGGCACGTAGTCTTTTCAGGGGATACCGTTTCAATGCGTTGGTTGCTTGCTCTGATCTGCCTGTCGTTTGCCACGCTGTCGCCAGCCTCCACCCAAGTGATCCTGGGGGGCAAACCCGTCGAGAAAATCCTGGTGCTCAAGTCTGCCCATCAGTTGCAACTGATCAATGACGGCAAGCCCCTCAGGACCTACCGCATTTCCCTGGGCAAGAACCCCAAGGGCACCAAGCTGATGGAAGGCGACCGCCGCACCCCGGAAGGTTTCTACTGGATCGACTGGCGCAAGACCAGCGACCGCTTCAACCTGGCCATGCACATCTCCTACCCCAATATCAGCGATTCCGCGCGCGCCCGCCGCGAAGGGGTCAAGCCCGGCAGCATGATCATGATCCACGGCACCCCCGACGCCGAGGACTACCCCGAAGAGCTGTTCCACACCCTGGACTGGACCGACGGCTGCATCGGCATGCGCAATGTCGACATGCGCGAAGTCTGGAACCTGGTGAAAGACGGCACGATGATCGAGATTCGTCCGTAATTTCCTGCCCCTCGTAAAATAATTCAAAAAAAATTCCCGCCCCATGGGTGGCCTGCCGGTGAATACCAGTTCACCTCGGCAAGCTGCGCGCTTCTGCCTGAAATAAAGACCTCTCTAATACCACTTGAACTGGCGCACTATTAAGGCGCCAGCAAACGCTCGCCCGCACTGTTTTCGCTGCATTGACATGGTATTTAAGTGGTATTAGCTTGCGATCACTACCGGGCGACAACACTCCAATAACCGCATCGGAAACCGACACGATGAACCCCATCCTGGCCCTGCGCCCCGACGATAAACAATCGACGCCGCTGTACCTGCAACTGGCCCGCAACCTCGAAGCCGCGATTCATGCCGGCCAGTGGAAATCCGAGCAGGCTTTGCCGTCGGAACGTGCCCTCAGCGAGCAACTGAGCATTTCCCGGGTGACCGCCCGCAAGGCGCTGGAAGTGCTGTTCGAACAAGGTCTGATCCGTCGCAGCCAAGGCTCCGGAACCTTCATCACGCCACGCCTGGAACAACCGCTGTCGCGCCTCTCGGGCTTCAGCGAAATGCTCCGGCTCAAGGGCTTTGTGCCGACGTCCCAGTGGCTGGAGCGCGACATCACCCCGCCGACCCATGAAGAATTGATTCGCCTGGGCCTGTCACCCAGCGACAAAGTCGCGCGGCTCAAGCGTTTGCGTAAGGCCGACGACACGGTGATGGCGATTGAAATGACCGCCATGCCCGCCTCCGTCCTCCCCCACCCGCAGGCCATCGGCAACTCGCTCTACGAATACCTGGAAAGCATCGGCAAACCCATCGTGCGCGCCCTGCAACACATCCAGGCGATCAACGCCTCGGATGAGTTCGCAGCCCTGGTGGGCATCGCCCCCGGCACCGCCATGCTGCTGATGACCCGGGTGGGCTACACCGCCGACAACACCCCGATTGAAATCACCGACACCTACTGCCGCAACGACTACTACGACTTCGTCGCAGAACTGCGCCGCCACGACTATTCCGCTGAACTGCGAATTTAGAGAACTGCCCATGTCCGAAGACAATATCCTCACGCCACACGGCTGGATTCGCGGCCGCCTGGTGCACCAGCACGGCAAGGTCACTGCCGTAGAAGGCAGCCCGTGCAACCCGGCTGACAACGACCTTCCGTACCTGCTGCCAGGCTTTATCGACCTGCACGTGCACGGCGGTGGCGGCAAAGACATCATGGAAGGCACCGACGCCTTCCACACCATCACCCGCACCCACGTGCGGTTTGGCACCACCTCGCTGCTGGCCACCACCATGACCGCGCCGGTGGATGAGATTTCCCGCGTGCTCGGCGAAATCGGCACCTATTGCGAAAGCCGCCCGACCGGCACCGCTCGTGTCCTGGGCGTGCACCTGGAAGGCCCCTACATCAATCCGGGAAAACTCGGCGCACAACCGAACTTCGCCCACACCGCCTTGATGGCCGAAGTCGAAGAATACCTGCGCCTGGCGCCGATCCGGGTGATCACCATTGCTCCGGAAATCGCCGGCCATGACGGCCTGATCCGCGCCCTCAGCGAACGTGGCGTGCGCATGCAGATCGGCCACACCCTGGGCAGCTATGAAGAAGGTGTCGCCGCCCTCGCCGCCGGGGCCACCAGCTTTACCCACTTGTACAACGCCATGAGCCCGCTGCATCACCGCGAGCCCGGCATCGTCGGCGCGGCCCTGGCCCACGCCAAATACGCCGAGTTGATTCCCGACCTGCTGCACGTGCACCCCGGTGCCATGCGCGTGGCGCTGCGCTCGATCCCGTGCCTGTACTGCGTCACCGATTCCACCGCCGCCGCCGGCATGCCCGACGGCGAATACAAGCTGGGCAGCCACACCGTGACCAAGTGCCTGGGCGGCGTCCGCCTGGCCGATGGAACGCTGGCCGGCAGCACCCTGACCATGGACCAGGCGCTGCGCAACCTGGTGAAGATCGGCCTGCCCATTAGTGAAGCCTCACAACGCCTGTCGCAATTTCCTGCGGACTACCTGGGCCTCGAAGAACGCGGTCGCCTGCAACCCGGCAGCTTTGCCGACTGCGTGCGCCTGGACCGCTCCCTGCACCTCACCGACGTAATGGTCGAAGGAGAAACCATTGACTTCAAAAATGCTTGAAGAGGCCCTGGCCTCCTGTGAGGCCGTCGAGGCTCAACTGCAACGACTGGACCCGCTGCTGGTGGAAGTCGCCGGCCGCCTGCGTCGCCAGCCACCGCAAGTGGCGATGACCATCGCCCGTGGCAGCTCGGACCACGCCGCCAGTTACTTCGCCTACCTGACCATGCAACACCTGGGGATTCCGGTGGCGTCGCTGCCGATGTCGGTGGTGACCATGCTGCAATCGCCGCTCAAGGTCAGCGGGCAAGTGGCGTTCGGTTTCTCCCAGTCGGGACAGAGCCCGGACCTGGTCAACAGCCTGCGCCTGTTGCGCAAGCGCGGCGCCTTGAGCATCTCGATGGTCAACGCCGAAGACTCGCCACTGGAAGCCGCCTGCGAATTCCATGTGCCGCTGTGCGCCGGGCCGGAACGCAGCGTCGCCGCCACCAAAAGCTTTATCGCGACCCTGAGCGCCAGCGCCCAGCTGATCGGCCACTGGAATCAGGAAGACGAGTTGCTGCAAGCCTGTAAGGCACTGCCCGAAGGTTTGCGTGAAGCCGCCAGGCAAGACTGGAGCCTGGCCATCGACGCCCTGCGCGACTGCCAGCAACTGATGGTGATCGGCCGTGGCGCCGGTTTTGCCATCGCCCAGGAAGCCGCGCTCAAGCTCAAGGAAACCTCGGCGATCCAGGCCGAAGCCTTCAGCAGCGCCGAAGTGCGCCATGGCCCGATGGCTCTGATCGATGACAACTACCCGCTGCTGGTCTTCGCCCCACGCGGCGCCGAACAAGCCGGCCTGCTGAGCCTGGCCGCAGATATGCGCCAGCGCGGTGCCCGCGTGCTGCTGGCCGCTCCCGATGACATCGCCGAGCGCGACCTGACTCTGAGCCGCGCCGAACACCCGGCCCTGGACCCGATCCTGGCGATCCAGAGTTTCTACGTGATGGCCGCCGGTTTGGCAGAGGCCCGGGGCATGGACCCGGACCAACCGCGTCACTTGAGCAAAGTGACCCGCACCCACTGAGTTGATTGCAGCGTTTTCCTGATGAGTACCGTGCCCATGTCCCACAATAATAAAGACCTCACCCTCAGCGCTCCCCTCAGTGGGCCGGTGCTGACCCTGGGCGACGTTCCCGACGAAGTGTTCGCCAGTGGCGCCATGGGCGACGGCATTGCCATCGACCCGCTCAACGATTGCCTGCACGCGCCGTGTGATGGCGTGATCATCCACGTCGCCCGCACCGGGCATGCGCTGACCATTCGCGCCGATAACGGCGCTGAATTGCTGATGCACGTGGGCATCGACACGGTGGAATTGAATGGCGAAGGCTTTGCGCTGCTGGTCAAGCAAGGTGCGCGCGTCAGCAAGGGCCAGGCACTGGTGCAGTTTGATCTGGACCTGATTGCGCGGCAGTGCAAAAGCCTGGTCAGCTTGATCATCCTGACCAACAGCGAGCTGTTTGAGCTACGGCCGATCACCTTGAAAACAGTGAAGGTCGGCGAGCCGCTGCTGCATGTGGTTGCACGGTTGGCCGGTGCAGCGAAAGTGATTGATGAGTCGGTCACCGAAGCCAGCGCGACTATTCGCATCACCCATCGTGGCGGCCTGCATGCGCGCCCCGCTGCCTTGATCCGCAAGACTGCACAGGCATTCAGCAGCCAGTCGCAGCTGCATTTCGCTGGCAAGTCGGCTTCGTGCGACAGCCTGATCGGCTTGATGGGCCTGGGGATTGGTGAGCAGGACGAGGTGCAGGTCACCTGTCGTGGCAAGGATTGTGAAGCGGCGCTGCAAGCACTGATCGCTGCGCTGTCGGTGGAAGTTGGCGAAGCGCATCACGCTCCAGTGGCCGTCGCCCCACGCCGCGCGAATACCGAAGCCGGAGTACTGCAAGGCGTGTGTGCCGCGCCGGGGTTGGTCTGCGGCCCGTTGTTCCGCCTGAACGGAATCGAGCTGCCGGTGGACCCGGGCAACAACGCCCCGGATGAGCAGCTGCAGCACCTGGACAGTGCCCTGGAACAGGTGCGTAGCGAAATCCGCCACACCCTGGACCAGGCCCGTCAGCGCAAGGATGTGGAAGAAGAAGAGATCTTCGCCGCCCACCTGGCCCTGCTGGAAGACCCTACGTTGCTGGAGACCGCCACCGCCGCCATCGAACAGGGCAGCGCCGCCACTCACGCCTGGCGCGATGCGATCCAGGCCCAATGCGCGGTGCTGCTGGCACTGGGTAAACCGTTGTTCGCCGAACGCGCCAACGACCTGCGCGACTTGCAGCAACGCGTGCTGCGGGCGTTGCTGGGCGAGGCCTGGAATTTTGATTTGCCGGCCGGCGCTATCGTCTCGGCCCATGAGCTGACCCCATCGGATCTGCTGCAACTGAGCAATCAACACGCCGCCGGTATCTGCATGGCCGAAGGCGGCGCGACGTCTCATGTGGCGATTCTGGCGCGGGGTAAAGGCTTGCCGTGCGTGGTTGCACTGGGCACTGAATTGCTTGATGTGCCCCAAGGCCAGCGCGTGGTGCTGGATGCCGCCAACGGCCGCCTGGAGCTGACGCCGGATGATGCACGCCACGCTCAGGTTCACCAGTTGCGCGATGCACAGAAACTGCGGCGCCAACAGCAGCACGCGCAGGCTCAAGGCACCGCCAGCACTCAGGATGGCGTGCGTATTGAAGTGGCCGCGAATGTCGCCTCCAGCGCCGAAGCCCAACTGGCCTTCGAGAATGGCGCCGATGGCGTCGGCCTGCTGCGCACAGAATTTCTCTTCGTCGACCGCCGCACTGCGCCCGATGAACAGGAGCAGCGCCAGGCCTACCAAGCCGTGCTGGATGCCATGGGCGACAAATCCGTGATCATCCGCACCATCGACGTCGGCGGCGACAAGCAACTCGACTACCTGCCGCTGCCGTTCGAGACCAACCCGGTGCTGGGCCTGCGGGGCATTCGCATGGCCCAGGTACGCCCGGAACTGCTGGACCAGCAACTGCGTGCCCTTCTCCAGGTCAGCCCGCTGGAACGTTGCCGCATCCTGCTGCCAATGGTCAGCGAAGTCGACGAACTGCTGCACATTCGCCAGCGCCTCGATGAACTGTGCGCCGAGTTGGAACTGACCCAACGCCCGGAACTGGGGGTGATGATCGAAGTGCCCGCGGCGGCGCTGATGGCCGAACAACTGGCCGAGCACGCGGACTTTCTGTCCATCGGCACCAATGACCTGTCCCAGTACACCCTCGCCATGGACCGCGACCACGCCGGCCTCGCCGCCCGGGTCGATGCCATGCACCCGGCGCTGTTGCGGCTGATCGCCCAGACGTGCATCGGCGCAGCCAAGCATGGGCGCTGGGTCGGTGTGTGCGGGGCGCTGGCGTCCGACCCGCTGGCCACGCCGGTGCTGATCGGTCTGGGCATCAGCGAGCTGTCCGTCAGCCCGCCGCAAATCGGAGAAATCAAGGACCGTGTCCGTCACCTGGACGCAGCCCAATGCCGGCAACTGAGCCAAAGCCTGCTTAACCTGAGCAGCGCCAAAGCCGTTCGCCAAGCCTGTCAACACCACTGGCCGCTGAGCTGAAAACAACAAGAATAGGGAGACACGCCGTGTACCAATATTTTATCGAAGGGCTGCAACGCCTGGGCCGTGCGCTGATGCTGCCGATCGCGATTCTGCCGATCGCCGGCCTGCTGCTGCGACTGGGCGACACTGACCTGCTGAACATCGCGGTGATGCACGACGCCGGGCAGGCGATCTTCGCCAACCTGGCGCTGATCTTCGCCATCGGCATTGCCGTGGGTTTTGCCCGCGACAACAACGGCACGGCGGGCCTGGCAGGCGCCATCGGTTACCTGGTGATGGTCTCCACCCTCAAGGTGATGGACGCCAGCATCAACATGGGCATGCTCGCGGGCATCGCCAGCGGCTTGATGGCCGGTGCGCTGTATAACCGCTTCAAGGACATCAAGCTGCCGGAGTACCTCGCATTCTTTGGTGGGCGACGGTTTGTGCCGATCGTCACCGGGTTCTCGGCGGTGGCGCTGGGGGTAATCTTTGGCTTGATCTGGCCACCCGTGCAGCAAGGCATCAACAGCTTCGGCGTGCTGCTGATGGAAAGCGGCAGTTTTGGTGCGTTCGTGTTTGGCGTGTTCAACCGCCTGCTGATCGTCACCGGCTTGCACCATATCCTCAACAACATGGCGTGGTTTGTGTTCGGCACCTTCACCGACCCGACGACCGGCGCGGTAGTGACCGGCGACCTGACTCGCTACTTTGCCGGCGACCCGAAAGGTGGGCAGTTCATGACCGGCATGTTCCCGGTGATGCTGTTCGGCCTCCCGGCGGCGTGCCTGGCGATGTACCGCAATGCACTGCCGGAGCGGCGCAAGATCATGGGCGGGATTTTCCTGTCGATGGCGCTGACCTCGTTCCTGACCGGGGTCACCGAGCCGATCGAATTTGCCTTCATGTTCCTCGCGCCGTTCCTGTACCTGGTGCATGCGCTGCTGACCGGGTTGTCGATGGCGATCACCAACATGCTCAACATTCACCTGGGCTTTACCTTCTCCGGTGGGTTTATCGACATGGTGCTGGGCTGGGGTAAATCCACCAACGGCTGGTTGGTATTCCCGGTTGGGCTGGCGTATGCGGTGATCTACTACAGCGTGTTCAATTACTGCATTCGTCGCTTCAATTTGAAGACGCCGGGGCGCGAGGATATTCAGGTGGTGCAGGCTGAGGCGATGACCGATAACCAGCGGGCCGGAGCTTACATTCGAGCGCTGGGTGGTGCGGAGAATCTGCTGAGTGTGGGTGCTTGCACGACGCGTCTGCGGCTGGACATGGTGGATCGCAACAAGGCGGTAGATGCCGAGCTGAAAGCACTGGGGGCCATGGCGGTGGTTCGGCCGGGCAATGGCGGGAGTTTGCAGGTAGTGGTCGGGCCGATGGCGGACAGCATTGCCGATGAGATTCGGTTGGCGATGCCTTCGTATGTTGCGGCACCTGCGGTGGTGGTAGCGCCTGTTGAGAAGAGCACACCGGTGAATGTGCATGAGGCCGAGAAATGGCTGAGTGCGCTGGGCGGTCGGGCCAATGTATTGCAACTGGATGCGGTGGCGATGACGCGGCTGCGGGTGGAGCTGGGGGATGGTTCGGTGTTGTCGGAATCCCAACTGACTGCGCTAGGTTGCCAGGGGGTTAGCCAGCTTGAGAGTGGGGTTTGGCACTTGCTGATTGGTGACAAGGCCTCGGGGTTGGGTGAGGCGTTGGAGCGGTTGGTCAGTGGCCGTGAGGTTGGGGTAAAAGCCTGAATCTTTGCTGAGCATCAGGGCCTCTTCGCGAGCAAGCCCGCTCCCACATTTTGATCGGTGCCCGTCATGGCAACGCGGTCAAATGTGGGAGCGGGCTTGCTCGCGAATGGCCGTGACAGGCAACAAAAAACCCGCTGACCAAACTGGCCCAGCGGGTTTCTTGTTTTTCAACCAGCGAATCAAAAATCCGCCAACTGCCACACCTCATACGCCGGTGTCTCGTACGGATGGCTAAGCTTCAACGCAGCCACCACAGCCTCGATCAACTCATCCGCCACCACCAACTCAACCTTCCACTCTTCAACCACTTCAACCTGCCCCACCTGCCCGATAAACGGCTGGCTGCCGTCCATCGCGCGGAATTGGCCCTGGCCCAGTACCTGCCAGGCGCAGCTGTCGTAGTTGCCGATGCGCCCGCCGCCGGCTGCGAAGACGGCGGTTTTCACCGTCTCCACGTGGCTGTCGGGCACAAAGAAGCTGAGCTTGTACACCGCCTTAGTTCACCCAGACGCGAGCGTTACGGAACATGCGCATCCACGCGCCGTCCTCGTTCCACTCTTCCGGGCGCCACGAGTTCTGCACGGCGCGGAACACACGCTCCGGGTGCGGCATCATGATGGTGACGCGACCGTCGCGGCTGGTCAGCCCGGTGATCCCGCGCGGCGAGCCGTTCGGGTTGGCCGGGTAGCCTTCGGTGACCTTGCCGTGGTTGTCGACAAAACGCAGGGCCACAGTACCGGACAGGTCGGCTTCCAGCAGTGCTTCTTCGCTGGCGAATTCCGCATGGCCTTCACCGTGGGCGATGGCGATTGGCATGCGCGAACCGGCCATGCCCTGCAGGAAGATCGAGTTGGATTCCTGTACCTGGACCATCGCAACACGGGCTTCGAACTGCTCGGAGCGGTTACGCACAAAGTGCGGCCAGAACTCGCTGCCCGGGATCAGTTCGCTGAGGTTGGACATCATCTGGCAACCGTTGCACACACCCAGGGTGAAGCTGTCATTACGCTCGAAGAAGCCCTGGAACGCGTCACGGGCACGGCTGTTGAACAGGGCCGACTTGGCCCAGCCTTCACCGGCACCCAGTACGTCGCCGTAGGAGAAACCACCGCAGGCAACCAGGCCTTTGAACTCATTGAGGTCGACGCGACCGGCGAGGATGTCGCTCATGTGCACGTCGATCGCATTGAAGCCGGCACGGTCGAACGCTGCCGCCATTTCCACCTGGCCGTTGACGCCCTGCTCACGCAGTACGGCCACTTGTGGGCGGATGCCTTTCTTGATGTAAGGCGCGGCGATGTCCTGGTTGACGTCGAAGCTGAGCTTGGTGCTCAGGCCCGGATTGTCTTCTTCCAGGATCACCTCGAATTCCTGCTCGGCGCAGTCGGCGTTGTCGCGCAGGCGCTGGATCTGGTAGCTGGTCTCGGCCCACTGGCGTTGCAGCAGGCGGCGCTGGCCTTCAAACACGGTTTCGCCGTTGAAGACGATGTTGATTTCACCGTTGTTGATCGGCTGGCCAATCACGGCCACGCAGTCGCCCAGGCCAGCGGCGCTGAACTGTGCGAGTACGTCCGGGGTTGCGTCCTGGCGAACCTGGATAACGGCGCCCAGCTCTTCGTTGAACAGGATTGCTGCGATGTCAGCGGAAGTTTCTGCCAGGCCATCGAGGTTCAGGCTCAGGCCGCAGTGACCGGCGAAGGCCATTTCCACGGCGCTGGTCAGCAAACCACCGTCGGAACGGTCGTGGTAAGCCAGCAGGTGGCCGTCGGCGTTCAGGCCCTGGATCACGGCGAAGAAAGCTTTCAGGTCTTCGGCGTCGTCGACGTCCGGGGC
Organism: Pseudomonas sp. D4002; assembly: GCF_013385665.1. Classification (NCBI taxonomy): domain Bacteria; kingdom Pseudomonadati; phylum Pseudomonadota; class Gammaproteobacteria; order Pseudomonadales; family Pseudomonadaceae; genus Pseudomonas; species Pseudomonas sp. D4002. The sequence continues at coordinate 126,101 of NZ_JACAPN010000029.1, read as the reverse complement.
CTGCTTGCCGAGCTTGCCGTGCACCTGGGCAAGGATCGAGGCGCCCATGCGGTTCTGGCCGCGACCGAGGTCGATCAGGATCAGGTCGGTGGTGCCCTTGTCCATGCGCAGTTGCGGGGTCAGGGTCTGGCGAATGTCGGTGACTGGCGCAAAGCCGGTAACGATCAGCGACAGCGGCGAGGTGACGCTCTTGTCCACGCCTTCATCGTTCCAGCGGGTGGCCATGGACATGGAGTCCTTGCCCACCGGAATGGTGATGCCCAGCTCAGGGCACAGCTCCATGCCGACCGCTTTCACGGTGTCGTACAGGCGCGCATCTTCACCCGGGTGACCGGCAGCGGACATCCAGTTGGCCGACAGCTTGATGTCGGAGATCTTGGCAATACGCGAAGCCGCGATGTTGGTCAGGGTTTCGCCGATGGCCATGCGGCCCGACGCCGGGGCGTCCAGCAGCGCCAGCGGAGTCCGCTCGCCCATGGCCATGGCTTCACCGGTGTACACGTCGAAGCTGGTAGCGGTGACGGCAACGTCAGCCACCGGGACCTGCCACGGGCCGACCATTTGATCACGGGCAACCAGACCGGTGATGGTGCGGTCGCCGATGGTGATCAGGAAGCTTTTGCTGGCAACGGCCGGGTGGTGCAGGACGCGCTCCACGCAGTCGGCGATGGCCAGGGTCGACGGGTCGAAATCGTCGCCCAGTTCGTTTTCACGCACGGCCGAACGGTGCATGCGCGGGGCTTTGCCCAGCAGCACTTCCAGCGGCATGTCCACCGGGCTGTTGCCGAAGTGGCTGTCGGTGACCGTCAGTTGCGGCTCGGCAGTGGCTTCGCCGACCACGGCAAACGGGCAGCGCTCGCGTTCACAGATCGCCTGGAAGCGTTCGAAGTCGGCAGGGCCGACGGCCAGGACGTAACGTTCCTGGGATTCGTTGCTCCAGATTTCGTGCGGGGCCATGCCCGGCTCGTCGTTTGGAATGTTGCGCAGTTCGAAACGGCCGCCACGGTCGCCATCGTTGACCAGTTCCGGGAAGGCGTTGGACAAGCCACCTGCGCCGACGTCGTGGATGAAGCTGATGGGGTTCTTGTCACCCAGTTGCCAGCAACGGTCGATGACTTCCTGGCAACGGCGTTCCATCTCAGGGTTTTCACGCTGTACGGAAGCGAAGTCCAGGTCGGCCGAGCTGGTGCCGGTGGCCATGGAGGAAGCGGCGCCGCCACCCAGGCCGATCAGCATCGCCGGGCCACCGAGGACGATCAGCTTGGAGCCGACCAGAATCTCGCCTTTCTGTACGTGTTCGGCGCGGATGTTGCCCATGCCGCCGGCCAACATGATTGGCTTGTGGTAACCGCGCACTTCATCGCCACGGGGGGTGGTGATGGATTGCTCAAAAGTACGGAAGTAACCGGTCAGGGCCGGACGCCCGAATTCGTTGTTGAACGCGGCGCCGCCCAGCGGGCCTTCGATCATGATGTCCAGCGCGGTGACAATGCGCTCAGGCTTGCCGTACGGCACTTCCCACGGCTGTTCGAAGCCCGGGATCTGCAGGTTGGACACGGTGAAGCCAGTGAGGCCAGCCTTTGGCTTGGCGCCACGACCGGTTGCACCTTCGTCGCGAATCTCGCCGCCGGAACCGGTGGCTGCGCCCGGGAACGGGGCAATCGCGGTCGGGTGGTTGTGGGTCTCGACTTTCATCAGGATATGCACCGGCTCCTGCACCGCGCCGTACTGGCGGGTTTCAGGGTCCGGGAAGAAACGGCCGGCGACGGAGCCGACGATGACCGAAGCGTTGTCCTTATAAGCCGACAGAACGCCTTCGCTGTGCATCACGTAGGTGTTCTTGATCATGCCGAACAGGCTTTTTTCCTGGCTCTGGCCGTCGATGTCCCAACTGGCGTTGAAGATCTTGTGGCGGCAGTGCTCGGAGTTCGCCTGGGCGAACATCATCAGTTCGATGTCGTGCGGGTTGCGCTTCAGGCCGATGAAGGCGTTGACCAGGTAGTCAATTTCGTCTTCGGCCAGGGCCAGGCCCAGCTCGGTGTTGGCGGTTTCCAAGGCGGCACGGCCACCACCGAGCACGTCAATCGCGGTCAGCGGCTTGGGTTCGGCGTGGCTGAACAGACCGGCGGCCTGTTCCAGCTGGCTGACGATGATCTGGGTCATGCGGTCGTGCAGGCTGCTGGCGATCAGCTCGGCCTCGGCCTCGCTGAACTGGCCTGCTACATAGAAGGCAATCCCGCGTTCCAGGCGCTGGATTTTGTCCAGGCCGCAGTTGCGGGCGATGTCGCTGGCCTTGCTCGACCAGGGCGAGATGGTGCCGAACCGTGGCAGGACCAGGAACAAGCGGCCGTTAGGCTCTTGAACAGGAACGCTGGGACCGTACTTCAGAAGGCGCGCCAGCACTTGCTGTTCGTCGGCGGTCAAAACGCCAGTAACGTCGGCGAAGTGAGCAAATTCAGCATACAAGCCACTGACAGAAGGTACCTTCTGGCTCAGTTGCTCAAGGAGTTTGCTGTGGCGAAAGGCAGAAAGGGCAGGAGCGCCGCGCAGGATCAACATCTTCGGGACAGCCTCGGGAAGGGGGTGTGCTTTGAGGCCGTGCATTCTAGCGTAAACCGTCGCCAACGGCACCCGAAACGGCACCAGTGGCCGCAGCCGGACGTCAGTTGGCATAAATCGCACGATATCATATGGCCACACAGGCTATTCCGGGCAGTTATTTTAACCGTCACAATCGGCTGCCAAGCCCCGTTTCTGCGGGCTGCAGCCAAGGTTTACGGGCGCTAGCAGACAAGTGCCCCGCTGTCGAGATATGGCGCCGAGGGTCCTTTGCGTATACTGCGCAGATGTTCTCCCCTACTGCTTTACGCCCGCGATGCGCCAAATGGCTCTTCGTTACCGGACTCTTCCTGCTGCTCAGTGCGTGTGTGGATAAACCCAACACGCTCGAGCGAATCAAGGAGGATGGCGTATTGCGGGTGGTCACCCGAAACAGTCCGGCCACTTATTTCCAGGACCGTAACGGCGAAACCGGCTTCGAATACGAACTGGTGAAACGTTTTGCCGACGAGTTAGGGGTAAAGCTCGAGATCGAGGCGGCCGACAACCTGGATGACCTGTTCTCGCAGATCGGCAAACCCAACGGCCCGGTACTGGCCGCCGCCGGCCTGGTCAGCAGTGAGCAGCGTCGCCAGCAAGTGCGTTTCTCCCACCCTTATCTGGAAGTCACCCCGCAGATCATCTACCGCAACGGCCAGTCCCGGCCGACCACCGCGGCAGACCTGGTGGGCAAGAAGATCATGGTGCTCAAGGGCAGCACCCACGCCGAGCAACTGGCGCAGCTGAAAAAACAGTTTCCCGGGATTGAATACGAAGAGTCCGACGCCGTTGAGGTGGTCGACCTGCTGCGCATGGTGGATGAGGGCCAGATCGACCTGACCCTGGTGGACTCCAACGAAGTGGCGATGAACCAGGTGTACTTCCCCAACGTGCGGGTGGCCTTTGACCTCGGTGACGCCAGCCATCAGGCCTGGGCGGTCGCCGCCGGTGAAGACAACAGCCTGCTCAACGAGGTCAACAACTACCTCGACAAGGTGGAAAAGAACGGCACGCTGCAACGCCTGAAAGATCGCTATTACGGGCACGTCGATGTACTCGGCTACATGGGCGCCTACACCTTCGCCCAGCATCTGCAACAGCGCCTGCCCAAATACGAGAAACACTTCCGGGCCTATGCCAAGGAAGAAAAGGTCGACTGGCGCCTGCTGGCGGCCATCGGCTACCAGGAATCACTCTGGCAGCCGGCGGTGACCTCCAAGACCGGCGTGCGCGGCCTGATGATGCTGACCCAGAACACGGCGCAGGCCATGGGCGTGTCCAACCGCCTGGACGCCAAGCAGAGCATCATGGGCGGCGCCAAGTACCTGGCCAAGATCAAGGATGAGCTGGACGACAAGATTGCCGAGCCGGACCGCACCTGGTTTGCCCTGGCGGCGTACAACGTCGGCACCGGCCATTTGGACGACGCGCGCAAGCTGGCCGAAAAAGAAGGCCTGAACCCGAACAAGTGGCTGGACGTGAAGAAAATGCTGCCGCGCCTGTCGCAGAAGCAGTGGTACAGCAAGACGCGTTATGGCTATGCCCGTGGCGGTGAGCCCGTGCATTTTGTGGCGAACATCCGGCGTTACTACGACATTCTGACGTGGGTGACGCAGCCGCAGCTGGAAGGCAACCAGGTGGTCGAAGGCAACCTGCATGTGCCGGGTGTGGACAAGACCAAGCCGACGGAAGAAACCCCGCAGCTGTAATCCCCCGATTATCCAAACACCACAAAACCAATGTGGGAGCGGGCTTGCTCGCGAAGGCGGTGGTTCAGCCAGCACATGGATTGACTGACACACCGCCTTCGCGAGCAAGCCCGCTCCCACATTTGATCTTCGTCGTCTTATAGAGCGGTGTTCAGGCCGGTAAGCAGGTGCACCACCCCACCCGCCAACACCATCACGCCCGGCACGCCTGCCGCCTTGAGCGCCTGCGCATCCAACCGCCCCGCATCCTGCAACTGCACCCGCACCCGGGTCAGTGCTACCCGCTGCTGCGACTTGAGATTCTCCGCCCCGCCCAGCGCATTCAGCACTGCCGGGGCCAACAGTGTTTCGCTCACTGGAGCTGCCTGCGGCGTTTCAAGCACCAGATCCGGCGTCAGGGCCTTCCAGAACGCCCGCTGAAATTTCTCGAACATGTCAGTTCTCCACAACCAATGAGGTTTCAACGGTAGCCGCGTGGTACAGGCGCAACGCCTCGCGAACCTGCGCCGCTTCTTCCAGGCCCAGCACCTGACGGGCGATGGATTGGCAATCCGCCAGGTCCAGCTCGCGCACGGTAGCCTTGATGGTCGGGATCAGCGGCACGCTGACCGACAACTCATCCACCCCCAGCCCGATCAGCACCGGCACCGCCAGCGCTTCAGACGCCAACGCCCCACATACGCCGACCCACTTGCCATGGGCATGGGCCGCCTTGACGGTGGCGGCGATCAGGCGCAGCACCGCCGGGTGAAAGCTGTCGGCCTGGCTGGCGAGGCGCGGGTGATCGCGGTCCATGGCCAGGGTGTATTGGGTCAGGTCGTTGGTGCCGATGGAGAAGAAATCCACCTCCGGCGCAAACAGATCGGCCATCAATGCCGCCGATGGCACTTCGATCATGATTCCCAGCTTCGGCAGTTCCGTCAGCCCCAGGGCCAGCGCTTCCTCTTCAAGAATCTGCCGCGCCAGGCGCAGCTCCGAGAGCAGGCTGACCATCGGCAACATGATGTGCAAACGGGCGAAACCGGCACTGGCGAGAATTGCACGGAATTGTTCACGCAACAGTTCCGGGCGCTCCAGGCACAGGCGAATCCCGCGCAGGCCAAGGAACGGGTTGGTCTCGCTGTCCATCGGCACATAGGCCAACGGCTTGTCGCCACCAACGTCGAGGGTGCGCACCACCAGATTGCGCTGCGAGCCCAATGCACGGGCGATGGCGCTGTAGGTGCCCGCCTGCTCCTCGGGGCTCGGCGCGCGGTTGCGGTCCAGGTAGAGGAACTCGGAACGCAGCAAACCAACGCCTTCGCCCCCCAGGGACAATGCCTGCTCCACCTCCTGCAACGATGCGACGTTGGCCGTCACTTCGACGTGATGACCGTCGCGGGTCGTGGCGGGCAACGACGCCTGCTCCACTTCCCGCTGGCGGCGCAGCACTTGTTGTTGGCGGCTGGCTTGCAAGTGTTCGATCTCGGCCAGGTCCGGGTCCAGGTGCAACTCGCCCTTGTCGGCATCCAGCAGCACTTGCTTGCCGTTGGCCAGTTCCAGCACCTGCGCCGGCACCCCGCAGATGGCCGGCAAGCCAAGGGCGCGGGCGAGAATTGCGACGTGGCTGGTAGCGCCGCCGCCCACCGTCACAAAACCCAGCACCTTGCGCGTGTCGAGGCTGGCGGTTTGCGAGGGGGTCAGTTGTTCGGCAATCAGGATTGCCTGCTCCGGCAAATCCCAGGCGCTGTCCTGAACCCCGAGGATCAATTTCAGCACCCGCTGGCCAACGTCTGCCAGGTCGGCAGCGCGCTCGGCAAGCAAGGCGTTGCCCAGGCCCTGGAAGAGCGTGGCGGTGGCCTCGGTGGCGCTGTTCCAGGCGAAGGCCGCGCTCTTGCCCTGGTCCAGCAGGTCGCGGGTTTGTTCCAGCAGGGCCGGATCGTCCAGCAACTCCTGATGGGCGCGGAAGATCTCGGACTGGGCAGTGCCGACGGCCTTTTCCTGCAGGGCTTGCAGCGCCTGATTGGCGTGGTTCAGGGCATGGGTCAGGGCCGCACGTTCCAGCGCTTCACCTTTGCCGGTCTCTACGAACGTCAGTGCCGGCTCCTTGACCTGCACCACCTGGCCAAACGCCGAACCGGGCGAGGCGCACACGCCGCGCAGCAAGGTCGCCGATGAATCAGGCGCCACGGGTGCAGCGCCAGGTTGAGGAGCCGCGACGGTTTCACCGCAGCCTTCGGCCAGCAAGGTCACCAGCGCCTGGATCGCCGCTTCGGCATCCTCGCCGGCCGCGCTGACTTGCAAGGTGTCACCCTGCACCGTCTGCAATGCCATGATCCGTACCAGCGACTTGGCGTTGGCGCTCTCGGTTTGCTTGTGCAGGTAAATACTCGCCTTGAAGCCTTTGGCCGCCTGCGCCAGCACCGCCGCCGGGCGCGCATGCAGGCCGTTGGCGTTGGGCAAGGTCAGTGGCCTGGAGAACAGGGCGTCACCCTCCTCGTCTTTCACCTCGTCGGCAACGGCTTGCGGCGTGACTCGCAGCAGTGGCTGCCCCACGTCTACCAGGCCCTGCTCGGGCGTCAGCAGCTTGAAGGGCTCGCCACTGACCACCAGCATCAGGGTCAGCAAACTACGGGCATTGAGCGCCACGTAGTCGGCATCGAATTCAATCAGCGGTTGTCCGGCTTCCACCCGCTGGCCTTCCTCGACCAATCGGGTGAAACCCTTGCCCGCCAGGTTCACGGTGTCCAGGCCGATGTGCATCAGCACCTGGACGCCGTTGTCATCGGTGATGCTCACCGCATGACCACTGTCCTGGATATTGCTGATCACCCCGGCCAGTGGCGCGCAGAGGGTCTGCGAGGTCGGATCGATGCACAGGCCATCGCCGATAAGGCGACTGGAGAACACCGGATCAGGCACCTGGTCCAGGGCGAGCAGCACCCCGGACAATGGCGCCAGCAATTCCAGGGAATGGGTTGTGGTCATGACTTCACCTGCTGTTTGGTTCTGTAAAAATCATTGGGCATCGACGGCTTTATTTCCACCAGTACTCAACCTGCACACCAAAGTTGGAGCCATGCAACGCCGAGCCATAACTGCCGGTGTCGGACAACGCCGAACCTGCCGCCAGTTCATTGGCCGCACGCTTGGCCGCTTCGTTCCAGGTCGCGTAGGTGTAATACAGGCGCACTTCCGGTCGTGCCCAGAAATTCGGGCCTTTGGGCGACCAGGTCGGGGCGAACGTAAATTTGCTCAGCTTGCGCGTGCCACCGGTGGCCTCGACCTGATCATGACCGAGTTCGGTGACCAGCTTGAACTGTTCGGAAATCGCATAGGCCGGGCGCACGCCCAGCGACATCCAGGTCTGATCCTGGCTGCCCGGGCGAATATCTTTCTGGTACACGGCCTCGATCTGCCCGCCAAACCGTGGCGTCACTTGCCAGTCGAAGAACTCCACTGCGCGGTAGCTCTTGCTGCTTTTATCGAGGAAGGTATCGCCGGTATAACCGAGGCCGGTGCCGGGGCCTTCGCCGTACTGCAGGGCAAATTTGTTGCGCCCGCCGAGGAAGGGTTTCTGCACATGCTGGGCGGTAATGGCCCAGCCGCTGTTGGTGTCACGGCCACCGGCTTTTTCGATATAGCTCAAGCCCAGTTCCAGCTCGCCGCCGGGGTTGGTCTTGAACCCGGCCACGTTAAAGTCGTGACGGGTGGCGTATTCCTTCTGGTACAGGTTGTCCTTGCGGGAAAGCGCGTAGCTGTATTTCAGGTCGCCGATTTTCACGTCCTCGATACCACCGCCCGTGGCGCTCTGGTTCCAGTAGTAGAAGTCGGAGATATGGATGTCGTTTCGTTTGTAGTAGCGCCGGCCGGCCCACAGCGAACCGCCGTTGAGGCTGGGGATGTTCGACCACTGCGCGTACATCTGCGGCATGCGTGCCGAGCCGTTGTCTTCGCCCTGGAACTTCAGCGCCCGGTCGTACTTGTTGTACAGCGAAGCCATGGCGTCGACGCTGAACACCGAGCCGTCGTCGAGGGTCAGCAGGTCCTGGCGCAATTCGAGTTCGGCGTACTGCTCGCACTCGTTGCCCAGGCGGTATTTGGATTGTGCACCCGGCAACTGGAAGCACTGCTGCTTGCCACTGCCGGTTGAAGTCCCCGCACCGCTACGCAAGTAGCCGGCAAATTCCAACGCCTGGGCTGCCATCGGCAAGGTCAGGCAGGATGCAACGAGGCCCAGCTTTATTGTTGTTTTCATGAAGCACTCCGATATTTTTATTATGTTTTTTTAAGCGCCCCGGCTCTCCCACGCCGGGGGTAAAGCGGGTCTCAGTCCTTGAGATGCAGCACAAACGATTCATACGGGCGCAGCGAGACCTGGCTCGAGCGCTGTGGGCAGTCGTCGTAGTTGCTGATCAGCAGGCGTTGCTCACTCGCCGCCGTCAGCAGGCCATCGGGCAGTTCGATCTGGCATGGCGTGCCGTAGAAGTTGTTCAGCACCAGCAGGCGTTCGCCGTGGCCTTCGCGCAGGTACGCCCAGACCTGGGTGTGCTGTGGCAGCAGTTGGCGATAAACGCCTTCCTGAATCAGCGGCTCATGCCGACGCAGCTTGATCAGCGCACGGTAGTGATGCAGTACCGATTGCGGGTCATCCAGCTCGCTTTGCACGTTGATCTGCGCGGCGTTGGCCGGGATGCCGATCCACGGTTCGCCGCGACTGAAGCCGGCGTTTTGCTCGGCATTCCATTGCATCGGTGTGCGGCTGTTATCGCGGGACTTCTGCATGATCGCCGCCATGCTCGATGCCTCGGACTCACCGGCCTCACGCTTGAGCCGATAGATGTTCAGCGTCTCGACATCCCGGTATTGGTCGATGGTGTCGAAGCCCGGATTGGTCATGCCCAACTCTTCGCCCTGGTACACGAAAGGCGTGCCCTGGAGGAAGTGCAGCGCAGTGGCGAGCATCTTCGCCGAGACCACGCGGTGCTCGCCGTCGTCACCAAAACGCGAGACCACCCGCGGCTGGTCGTGGTTACACCAGAACAGCGCATTCCAGCCGCCACCGGCCTGCATGCCGAGTTGCCAGTCGGACAGAATCTGCTTGAGTTGCAGGAAGTCGAAGTCGGCCGCGACCCACTTCTGCAGGTTCGGATAGTCGACTTTCAGGTGGTGAAAGTTGAAGGTCATCGACAGCTCTTTCGACTGTGGATTCGAATAACGAATGCAGTGCTCAAGGCTGGTGGACGACATCTCGCCGACGTTGATCAGGTCATGCCCCTCGAACACTTCGCGGTGCATTTCCTTCAGGTATTCATGCACGTTCGGGCCGTCGGTGTAGAAGCGCCGACCGTCGCTGTTGTCTTCCGGAAAATCCGCCGGCTTGGAGATCAGGTTGATCACGTCCAGGCGGAAACCGCCCACACCCTTGTCGCGCCAGAAGCGCATCAGCTTGAACACTTCGGCGCGCACCTTGGGGTTGTCCCAGTTCAGGTCGGCCTGGGTGTGGTCGAACAGGTGCAGGAAGTACTGGCCGGTCTGCGCCTCGTATTCCCAGGCCGAGCCGCCGAACTTGGATTCCCAGTTGTTCGGCTGGTCGCGCCAAATGTAGAAGTCGCGGTACGGGTTGTCGAGGCTGCTGCGGGCCTGCTGGAACCACTCGTGTTCGATGGAAGTGTGGTTGACCACGATGTCGAGCATCAGCGTGATCCCGCGCTTGGCGGCTTCGCTGATCAGCAGGTCGCAATCGGCCATGGTCCCGTAGCTCGGGTCGATGGCGTAGTAGTCGCTGATGTCGTAGCCGTTGTCGCGCTGGGGCGAGCGCAGGAACGGGGTGATCCACAGGCAGTCGACGCCCAGCCACTTCAGGTAATCGAGCTTGTCCACGATGCCCAGCAGGTCACCGGTGGCGTTACCCGCGTGGCTGTGGAAGCTTTTGGGGTAGATCTGGTAGATCACCGAATGTTGCCAGTTTTGCATGACGGGTTCCTTCAATCTGGAAATGCGATCAACTGTGGGAGCTGGCTTGCCTGCGATAGCGGTAGATCAGGCGACCCGGTAGCCAGGCCGGACAATTTTCATGCTCAACACACAGGTCAAAACAAACGGCACGACAATCGCGACGACCATGCCGATGACAAAACTTGGGATGTACTGCGGGATGATCGAGATGAACCCGGGCAAGCCACCCACGCCAATCGCCGAGGCCTGCACCTTGTTCAGCGAGAGGAAAATACTGCCCAGCGCCGAGCCGGTCAGCGCCGCGTAGAACGGAAACTTGAAGCGCAGGTTGACCCCGAACATCGCCGGCTCGGTGATGCCGAAGTAGGCGGAAATCGCCGAGGTGGACGCCATGCTCTTGTCCCGTGCATTGCGGCTCATGTAGAACACGCCGAGCGCCGCGCTGCCCTGGGCCAGATTGGACATGACGATCATCGGCCAGATAAAGGTGCCGCCCTGGGTGGAGATCAGTTGCAGGTCCACGGCGAGGAACATGTGGTGCATGCCGGTGATCACCAGCGGTGCATACAGCAGACCGAAGATTGCGCCGCCGACCATCGGCGCCAGGTCAAACAGAGTGACCACGCCTTCGGTGATCAGGATGCCGAGGTGGCGGGTCACCGGGCCGATGATCGCCAGCGCAAGTACGCCGGTGACGACGATGGTAGTGATCGGCACCACCAGCAACTGAATGGCATTCGGCACCCGTGCCCGCAGCCATTTCTCAATCACGCTCATCACGTAGGCGGCCAGCAGGATCGGCAGGATCTGGCCCTGGTAGCCGACCTTCTCGATCTTGAACCAGCCGAAAATATCGAAATACGGCAGGCTCTGGCCGTCGAGGCCGGCGACCGCCTTGCCGTAGTTCCAGGCGTTGAGCAGATCGGGGTGCACCAGCATCAGGCCGAGGACAATGCCGAGGATTTCACTGCCACCAAAGCGCTTGGCCGCCGACCAGCCCACCAGTGCCGGCAGGAACACGAACGAGGTGTTGGCCATCAGGTTGATCAGGCTCCACAGGCCATCCAGGTTCGGATAGGCGTCGAGCAAGGTCTTGTCCGCGATGAACATGCCCTTGGCGCCCATCAGGTTGTTCACCCCCATGAGCAAGCCGGCAATGATCAGCGCCGGCAAAATCGGCATGAACACATCGGAGAACACCCGCACCAGGCGCTGCATCGGGTTTATTTTGTCGGCGCTTTTCTGTTTCACGTCCGCGATGGTCGACGCGGCGAGGCCCGTTTGCTCACGCAGGGCGGCGTAGACTTTTTCCACTTCGCCGGGGCCGATCACGATCTGGAACAGACCGCCGGTGAAGAACGAACCCTTGACCAGGTCGACCTGGTTCAGCTCGCCGCTGTTGGCCAGGCTCGGGTCCTTGAGGGCCAGGCGCAAGCGGGTGACGCAATGGGCAGCTTGCTCAAGGTTGTCGCTGCCGCCGAGGTTCTTGAGAATCTCGCGGGCAATATTCGGATAGTCGTGGCTCATGCTTGGTATCCACTCTGGTTTTTTTTATTGGGCGGTCATAGGCAGCACGCCGAAGCCAAAAGTACTCGTCTGTACGAGTTAAAGCAATAACTCGTATGTACGAGTTTGAAAATGATTAATTTTCTGTTTTTTGAGTCAGAAATTTCCGAGTTCTACAATGGGTTGCATGGACAAACCCCATCGCTGCCACTAAGGTTCCTGCCTTGAACGCCAACGTGGCACAGAGCCCTTCCCCATGAGTAAATACAACCAGATCTATACCGATCTGCTTGCCAGCATCACCACCGAACGCCTGCAACGCGGCACGCGCCTGCCCTCCGAAACCGAACTGATGGACGCCTACCAGGCCAGCCGTGGCACGGTACGCCGGGCGATCGAGCAATTGCAGGAGCGCGGCTTCGCGCAAAAGATCCACGGCAAGGGCACCTTCGTGCTGTCACCCAACCCCATCGAGTTCCAGCTCGGCGGTATCGTCAGCTTTCGCGAGACCCATGCCGCCCTCGGCGACGACGTCAGTACCGAAGTGGTGGAGTTCAGCCAGTTCCCGCTGGAAGGCCCGTTGATGCAGCACATTGAGGCCGAAGCTGGCAGCCTCATCACCCGGGTCAAACGGGTGCGGCGGATCGATGGCAAACGGGTGATCCTCGACATCAACCACTTCGTCGCCGACCTGATACCGGGGCTGGATCGGGAGATTGCCGAGCAGTCGATCTATGCGTTTATCGAACAGACCTTGCAGCTGCAGATCAGCTATGCCCAGCGCACCATCGAAGCGCTGCCACGGGGAAAGGACGATCAGACACACCTGGACCTCGAAGGTCAGAGCCATGTGATCGTGGTGAGCAACCAGACGTTTTTGCAGGATGGACGGCAGTTCGAGTACACCGAGTCGCGGCATACGCTGGATAAGTTTTACTTTTCGGATATTGCGCGGCGGTAGACAAACGCCAGAAACACAAAACCCCGGCACCAGGCCGGGGTTTTGTTATTCAGCGCTCACCTGCTACGGCAGGATCATTCCCACTCAATGGTCGCCGGCGGCTTGCTCGACACGTCATAAGTCACGCGCGAAATACCTTCGATCTCATTGATGATACGACCGCTGACCGTCTCCAGCAGTTCGTACGGCAGGTGCGCCCAACGGGCGGTCATGAAGTCGATGGTTTCCACCGCACGCAGGGCCACAACCCAGGCGTAACGACGACCATCGCCTACGACACCAACCGACTTGACTGGCTGGAACACTACGAACGCCTGGCTGACCTTGTGATACCAGTCGGCCTTGCGCAGTTCTTCGATGAAGATGTGGTCGGCGCGACGCAGCAGGTCGGCGTATTCTTTCTTCACTTCACCGAGGATCCGCACGCCCAGGCCCGGGCCCGGGAATGGGTGGCGGTAGACCATGTCGTACGGCAGGCCGAGTTCGAGGCCCAGACGACGGACTTCGTCCTTGAACAGTTCGCGCAGTGGTTCTACCAGCTTGAGGTTCATTTCCTCAGGCAGGCCGCCCACGTTGTGGTGGGACTTGATCACGTGGGCCTTGCCGCTCTTGGCGCCGGCCGATTCGATCACGTCCGGGTAGATGGTGCCCTGGGCGAGGTACTTGATGTTGTCCAGTTTGTTGGACTGGGCATCGAATACGTCGATGAAGGTGCGACCGATGATCTTGCGCTTCTTCTCCGGGTCGGACTCGCCGGCCAGGTTGTTCAGGAACTGATCTTCAGCGTTGGCGCGGATCACCTTGACGCCCATGTTCTCGGCGAACATGGCCATCACTTGCTCGCCTTCGTGCAGGCGCAGCAGGCCGTTGTCGACGAAGACACAGGTCAGTTGGTCGCCGATGGCCTTGTGCAGCAGCGCCGCAACCACGGAGGAGTCAACGCCGCCGGACAGGCCCAGCAGGACGTTGTCGGTGCCGACCTGGGCACGTACGTTGGCGATGGCGTCTTCAGCGATCTTCGACGGGGTCCACAGGGCTTCGCACTGGCAGATGTCGAGGATAAAGCGCGACAGGATGCGACCGCCTTGCTTGGTGTGGGTCACTTCCGGGTGGAACTGCACGCCGTAGTAGCCGCGCTCGTCGTTGAACATGCCGGCAATCGGGCAGCTCGGGGTGCTGGCCAGGATGTGGAAGTCTTCCGGCATCCGGGTGACCTTGTCACCGTGGCTCATCCATACGTCGAGGCCAAACAGGCCGTCGGCGTCGATGTGGTCTTCGATGCCGTCCAGCAGGCGGCTCTTGCCGACCACGTCGACACGGGCGTAACCGAATTCACGCAGCTCGGAACCTTCAACCTTGCCGCCCAGTTGCTCGGCCATGGTCTGCATGCCGTAGCAGATACCGAAGACCGGCACGCCCAGGTCAAACACCGCCTGCGGGCAACGAGGGCTGTTGGCTTCGTGCACGGACTCGGGGCCGCCGGCGAGAATGACGCCTTTTGGAGCGAATTCGCGAATCGCTTCGTCGTCCATGTCGAACGGATGCAGTTCGCAGTACACGCCGATTTCACGCACGCGGCGGGCGATCAGCTGAGTGTACTGGGAACCGAAGTCGAGGATCAGGATGCGGTGGGCGTGAATGTCGAGGGCCATGAGATCAGTCTCGTCTAATGAATCAGAAACAACTCGGGGCTGAATAAGACAGCCCCGGTTACTTAACTATTTGCTGGAAGCATCAACCTACGCGGTAGTTTGGCGCTTCCTTGGTGATCTGTACGTCGTGGACGTGGGACTCGGCCATGCCGGCACCGGTGATCCGCACGAACTCAGGCTTGGTGCGCATTTCTTCGATGTCGGCGCTGCCGGTGTAGCCCATCGAGGAACGCAGGCCGCCCATCAGTTGATGGATGATGGCGCTCAGGGTGCCCTTGTACGGAACACGCCCTTCAATGCCTTCCGGTACCAGCTTCTCGGCGCCCGCGGAGGAGTCCTGGAAGTAGCGGTCGGAAGAGCCTTGAGCCTGGGACATGGCGCCCAGGGAACCCATGCCACGGTAAGCCTTGTACGAACGACCCTGGAACAGTTCGATCTCGCCCGGCGCTTCTTCAGTACCGGCGAACATCGAGCCCATCATCACGCAGGAAGCACCGGCGACGATGGCCTTGGACAGGTCACCGGAGAAACGGATGCCGCCGTCGGCGATCAACGGTACGCCAGTGCCTTCAAGGGCCGCGGCGACGTTGGCGATGGCGCTGATTTGCGGTACGCCTACACCGGCCACGATACGGGTGGTGCAGATCGAGCCAGGGCCGATACCGACCTTGACCGCATCGGCACCGGCTTCGGCCAGGGCCTTGGCGGCAGCGCCGGTGGCAATGTTGCCGCCGATCACTTGCACGTCAGGGAAATTCTGTTTGACCCAGCGAACGCGGTCGATCACGCCTTTGGAGTGACCGTGGGCAGTGTCGACCACCACCACGTCAACACCGGCAGCCACCAGGGCCGCTACACGGTCACCGGTGTCTTTGCCGGTACCGACCGCAGCGCCTACGCGCAGACGACCTTGATCGTCCTTGCTGGCCAGCGGGTAAGCCTTGGCTTTTTCGATGTCGTTGACGGTCATCATGCCCTTGAGGGCGAATTTGTCGTCGACGATCAGTACGCGTTCGATGCGGTGCTTGTGCAGCAGCTCGCGCACATCGTTCTTGTCGGCGCCTTCCTTGACAGTAACGAGGCGCTCTTTAGGCGTCATCACTTCACGGACGGTGACTTCAAGGCGGTTCTCGAAACGCACGTCACGGGAAGTGACGATGCCGACCAGGTCGCCATCGTGCAGCACCGGAACGCCGGAGATGTTGTGCAGGCGGGTCAGGTCGAACAGGTCACGAACGGTGGCATCGGCCTCGATGGTGATCGGGTCCTTGACCACACCGGCTTCGTAACGCTTGACCTTGCGAACTTCGGCAGCTTGCTGCTCGATGGTCATGTTCTTGTGGATGATGCCGATGCCGCCTTCCTGAGCCATGGCGATTGCCAAACGGGCTTCAGTGACGGTGTCCATGGCAGCGGAAACCAGAGGAATATTCAGCTCGATGCCACGGGTTAGGCGGGTCTTGAGACTGACTTCGTTAGGAAGCACCTCGGAATAACCGGGCACTAGGAGAATGTCGTCGAATGTCAGAGCTTCTTGGCTGATACGCAGCATCGCGGGGGCTCCCGAGCGGGAAAATGGAAGCGCGCCATTATAGTCAGACACCCCCTCGGGTTCAATGTAAAACTCTGACAAACTTGGTAATACTGATAGATGGATGATTTTTGCAGCACTGAGCGTTCCCACGCTCTGCGTGGGAACGCTCACATCGAATTAAAGTTCGACTTTGACCCAGCTCATCTTCTGGTCCAGCCAGTCGGCAAATTCGTCGATAAAACTCTGCTTGAACCCCGCCTCCGCCCAGTTATTGAAGATGAATCCCAGGTTGGAAAAGCCGCATTCCTGCAGGAACAGGAAACCGTTGATGTCGTCCTCATGCCCACACAGCGGGCAGGTGAAGTTATCGGTGTGGCCGGGCATCCAGTCTTCCAGGCTTTCGAACAGGGCTTCGCCGACTTCCTTGAGGCACTCGGGACAGCCGGCCTCTTCCAGGAAGCCTTTGGCCGGGGTGTAGATGCAGCGCTTGTAGATGATCTCCAGGCCGTTGATCGGCTCGTTGAACGGCAGCGCGTCGGGGTGCAGCACCACGGCGCGGGCACCGTCGGCCAGGGCATAGCCCATGCGGTTGCCGGTGCGCCCGCAGGTGGTGAGTTCTTCCTTGACGATGTTCTTGCGCACCAGCCAGCGCACGATCGCCCGGGCGCGGGGTTCGTGGACGGGTAGCGTGGAGATTTTCGGGACAAGGATGCTTTGGGAATTCATGGGAGTCCTGCGGCGTGGCTACTGGCGCCTTCGCGAGCAAGCCCGCTCCCACAGGGGGAATGCGTTCCAAATGTGGGAGCGGGCTTGCTCGCGAAGAGGCCCTGAAGGCTGGCAGCTTAATCCCTGAAACAATCAGGTCAAGTACTCAAGTAACGGGCAATCAAGGCAATGCCACTGGCCAGCACCAGCCAGGTCACCAACCGCACAAACGCCTCGCGGGACATGCGCAGGGTCAACCGCCGCCCCGCCCACAGCCCGAGCGCCATGGCCGGCAACAGGCACACCGCCAACATCAACAAGGGTAGCTCGGCATACACGCCCGCGATCAGAAACAGGCTCAGGCGCACCACCGTGCTGCAACTGATCAACGCACTCTGGGTCGCCCGCGCGCCATCCTTGGGCAATCGGCTGTTGAGGTAGATCGCATACAGAAAGCCGCCACTGCCAAACAACGCGCCAAACAGCCCGCCGACAACCCCCATGGGAATCGCCCAGCCGGCTGCCATCTGCGTGGGCTTGGCCTTCACCGCCAGGCTGTAGATCGCATAGGCGCTGATAAACAGCCCCATCAACAGCAGCAATAAATCAGAGTGCAGGTTGAGCAGGAAGATCACCCCAAGGGTGCAGCCAATCGCCATGCACGGCAGTAGCCTGAACAACTCCGGTTTCACCACATCCCGGCGCGATTGCAGAAGGTTGCCGAAGGCCGCGACAAAATCCAGCAGCACCAGCAAGGGGATGATCTTCGACAGCGGCATGAACAGAATCAGGATCGGCCCCGCCACCAATGCGGTACCAAAGCCTGCAATGCCGAACACGATATACGCCAGGGCAATCGCCACGCCGATCACCAGCCAGTCCACACCGCCAAACGACCAATGACCAATGACTCAACAGCTCGACCGGACTCATGACGTATTCCTTATTAGAGATGGCCATCACTTTAGCCATTGGCAAGCGTTGCGACTAATATCTTCAAAGCCCATCACTCATCTCGAAAAGGCATGACTTGTGATTTCCACCCGGCAATTGCGTTACTTCGTCGAAATCGCCGAGAGCGGCAGCTTCAGCGCAGCGGCCGAGCGGCTGTTTGTGGCGCAATCGGCACTGAGCCGGCAGATCAAGGAGCTGGAAAACCTGCTGCAAACGCCGCTGTTTGAACGCACTGCGCGCCAGCCACGGCTGACGGCTGCGGGCGAGGCTTTTTATCCGCGGGCACGCAACCTGCTGGGCGAACTGCTCAAGGCCAGTGAGATGGCGACGCAAGTGGGCAATGGACAGCTCGGCACGCTGCGGATGAGCCATTCGAGCACGGTGCCGATGAGTGGCCGCCTGCTGCGCGGCATCGGTGCCTGGCTGGAACGATGCCCGGGCGTATCGATGGACATCGCCAAACTGTCCTCCGAAGCCCAGTTGGAAGAAATCGCCGACGGCCGACTGGAGGTCGGGCTGTTGCGCTTACCGGTGTTGCGCCAGCGCGAAGGCGTGCGCATCGTGCCTTTATATAGCGAGCGACTGTTGCTGGCCGTGCCGCCGAACCACCGGTTGGCCGGGCACACATCCGGTATCGATTTGGCGCAACTGAAGAACGAAGCGTTTATCTCGATCCCTCACCCCCAGCGCGGAGGGCTGAGTTACCTGTCAGCCGAGTTGTGCATGCGTGCAGGATTTTTCCCCAAGGCGGCGCGGGTGATGTCGCGCAAGACCACGCAGTTACAGCTGATCCAGGCCGGATTCGGGATCGCCTTGCTGCCGAAGTCGATGCAGGACATTGCGCCGGCCAACATCCATTTTTTACCCCTGGCCGATCCCGATTGCCAAAGCACCGTCGCCCTCGCCTGCCAGCAAACGCCGAGCGCGCTGGTGGAGCAGTTCTGTCAAACCCTGCACGAATGCCTATAAACTGCCGCCCATGATTAAAGATCCCTTTGCCCGTCTGGGCCTGGACCGCGAAGTCCTGACTGTCAGCCAGCTCAACGGCCGCGCGCGGGTGTTGCTGGAAGACGTGTTCACCAATATCTGGGTCGAAGGCGAGATCTCCAACCTCGCCCGCCCGGCCTCCGGCCACGTGTATTTCACCCTCAAGGACAGTGGCGCCCAGGTGCGTTGTGCGCTGTTCCGGCAGAACGCCGCACGGGTGCGCCAGGCGTTGAAAGACGGCCTGGCGGTGAAGGTGCGGGGCAAGGTCTCGCTGTTTGAGGGCCGTGGCGACTATCAGCTGATTCTCGACACGGTGGAGCCGGCCGGTGACGGCGCACTGCGCCTGGCCTTCGACGCGCTGAAGGAAAAACTCAGCGCCGAAGGCCTGTTCAGTGTCGAGCGCAAGGTGCCGCTGCCCGCACACCCACGGCGCATCGGGATTATCAGCTCGCCCACCGGCGCGGTGATTCGCGACATCATCAGCGTGTTCCGCCGCCGGGCACCCAACGTGGAACTGACGTTGATCCCGACAGCCGTACAAGGTCGTGAAGCCGTGGCGCAGATCGTCCGCGCACTGAAGCTGGCCGATGCACGCGGCTTCGACGCGCTGATCCTGGCCCGTGGCGGCGGGTCGCTGGAAGACCTCTGGTGCTTCAACGAAGAAGCCGTGGCGCGTGCCGTGGACGCCTGCGTGACGCCCATCGTCAGCGCCGTTGGCCATGAGACCGATGTGTCGATCAGCGACTTTGTCGCCGACGTACGCGCCCCAACGCCTTCCGCCGCTGCCGAGTTGTTGGCGCCGGACTCCAGCCACCTGACTCGCCAGGTAGAGAACCTGCACCGCCGCCTGGTGATGCTGATGCGCAACCGCCTGACCCACGACCGCCTGCGCCTGGAAGGCATGGCTCGTCGCCTGCGTCACCCGGGCGAGCGCCTGCGCCAACAGGCCCAGCGCCTGGATGACCTGGACATGCGCCTGCGGCGTGCCTTCGAGCGCAGCCTCAACACCCGTCGCGAGCGTTTGATCCGCCTGGAAACCCGCCTCGCCGGCCAACACCCCGGCCGCCAACTGGCGCTGTTGCGCCAACGCCTGGACAGCCTTGCCGAACGCTTGCCCCGTGCCATGCGCGAAGGCCTCAAGGCCCGTCGCCTGCAACTGCAAAGCCAGGTGCAGACGCTGCACGTGGTCAGCCCGCTGGCGACGCTTGGACGCGGCTACAGCATCTTGCTCGACGAACGCGGCCAGGCGATTCGCAACGCCGCGCAAACCCACACCGGCCAGCGCCTGACCGCGCGCCTCGGTGAAGGCCAATTGCAGGTACGGGTGGAAGACAACCACCTGACGCCCGTCACCCTCTCGTTACTGGATTGATTGATGCCACGCTTTTTAAGTTTGTTGATGCTGCTGTGCCTGACCTTTAACGCCCATGCCGACAGCTACATCACCCGCCTGCTGAACAAGCCGGTGCCCGGTGGCGTGGCGGTGGTCGACCTCGGCACTTCGGCCACGGCGCCCAAAGCCACCTACATGAACCGCCCAGTGCTGGTGGTGAAGGAGCAAAACAACTGGCTGGCGATTGTGGGCATCCCGCTGACGGTCAAGCCCGGCACCCAACGCATTACCAGCGGCAGCCAGAACCTGCCGTTTGTCGTGGGCTTCAAGAAATACCCCGAGCAGCACATCACCCTGAAGAACAAGAGCCAGGTGAACCCGGACCCGGCGCAACTCAAGCGCATCGAAGGCGAGCTGGCGGTTCAGCTCAAGGCGTATCGCAGTTTCAGCCCGAACACGCCGAGCAACCTGCTGCTGGACAAGCCGGTGAACGGGCCGTTGTCGAGCAAGTTCGGCGTACGACGTTTCTTCAATGGCGAGGAGCGGAATCCGCATTCCGGCCTGGACTTT
This sequence comes from Pseudomonas sp. D4002, assembly GCF_013385665.1. NCBI lineage: Bacteria > Pseudomonadati > Pseudomonadota > Gammaproteobacteria > Pseudomonadales > Pseudomonadaceae > Pseudomonas > Pseudomonas sp. D4002. The sequence continues at coordinate 105,655 of NZ_JACAPN010000029.1, read as the reverse complement.
GCCGTGGGCGCCGGCACGCCGATCAAGACCCCGGCAGCGGGCAAGGTGATCCTGACCGGCAACTACTTCTTCAACGGCAACACCGTGTTTGTCGACCATGGCCAGGGCTTTATCAGCATGTTCTGCCATATGTCGAAGATTGATGTGAGCGTGGGCCAGCAACTGGCTCGTGGTGCGGTGGTGGGCAAGGTCGGTTCCACTGGCAGGGCGACCGGGCCGCATATGCATTGGAACATCAGCCTGAACGACGCACGGGTGGATCCGGCGATCTTTATCGGCGCGTTTCAGCCCTGATGCTCAATTGCGCACCCGGCAAAGGGTGCGCAAACAAAACAACCCCGCGCACAATTCTCAACCATAAAATCTCGTTTTCCTCAGCAATAGCAGAACTTCTCTCAATTTTTTCCGACTGCTTGCCATCTTTCACCCCGGCGGTTAGGGTTGGACCTATGAAAACCTCTCACACCCTCATTCAGCTCCGCCAGCACCGCAGCCTGTGCCTAGTCAGCGCACGACTGCCAGGCTGAATCGATCTGCCTCGTCTTCCGCTTTATCCCCAATAACAGTTTTACGGCAGGCCGCCTTTTCTCGGCCCCTAGACAAAGGATTTCCCGATGAGCATGCTCAAAGACCCGTCTTCGAAGTACCGCGCGTTCCCGACCATTGATATCCCGGACCGCACCTGGCCTTCGAAAACCATCACCACCGCGCCGATCTGGTGCAGTTCCGACCTGCGCGACGGCAACCAGTCGCTGATCGAACCGATGGACGCGGTGAAAAAGCTGCGTTTCTGGAAGACCCTGGTGGCCGTCGGTGTGAAGGAAATCGAAGCCTCCTTCCCGGCTGCGTCGCAAACCGATTTCGACTTCGTGCGCACCCTGATCGAAGACAATCACATCCCCGAGGACACCACCATCCAGGTGCTGACCCAGGGCCGTGAAGACTTGATCGCACGCACCTTCGAATCCCTGCGCGGGGCGAAGAAAGCCATCGTTCACTTGTACAACGCCACCTCGCCGTCGTTCCGCCGCATCGTGTTCAACCAGGACAAGGATGGCATCAAGGCGATCGCGGTCAACGCGGCCAAGCTGTTCGTCAAATACGCCGCCCAGCAGCCGGAAACCCAGTGGACCTTCGAATACTCGCCAGAGACGTTCAGCGCCACTGAGCTTGAGTTCGCCAAGGAAGTCTGTGACGCGGTGATCGAGGTCTGGAACCCGACGCCTGAGCACAAGGTGATCCTCAACCTGCCAGCCACCGTCGAGTGCGCCACCCCGAACATCTATGCCGACCAGATCGAGTGGTTCGGTCGTCATATCAACCGTCGCGACAGCGTGATCATCAGCCTGCACACCCACAACGACCGTGGCACCGGCGTAGCCGCCACCGAGTTGGGCCTGATGGCCGGCGCCGACCGTGTCGAAGGCTGCCTGTTCGGCAACGGCGAGCGTACCGGTAACGTCGACCTGGTCACCGTGGCCTTGAACATGTACACCCAGGGCCTCGACCCTCAGCTGGACTTCTCCGACATCGACGGTATTCGCAAAGTCGTCGAAGAGTGCAACCAGATCCCGGTTCACCCGCGTCACCCGTACGTCGGCGACCTGGTTCACACCGCCTTCTCCGGCTCCCACCAGGACGCGATCCGCAAGGGCTTCACCCAGCAGAAAGACGACGCCTTGTGGGAAGTGCCGTACTTGCCGATCGACCCGGCCGACATCGGCCGCAGCTACGAGGCGGTGATTCGCGTCAACAGCCAGTCGGGCAAAGGCGGCATCGCCTACCTGCTGGAGCAGGAATACGGCATCAGCTTGCCGCGCCGCATGCAGATCGAGTTCAGCCAGGTGGTACAGGCCGAAACCGACCGAGTGGGCCTGGAGATGACCGCCGCGCAGATCTACAGCTTGTTGCAGCGTGAATACCTGCAAGCCAACATTCCTTACGCGCTGGTCAGCCATCGCTTGCAGGAAGAGAACGGCAACAGCTCGGTGGAAGTTGAAGTCTCCGGCAAGGGCCAGGGCGAAACCAACCTGCGCTGGCACGGCAAAGGCAACGGCGCCCTGGAAGCGCTGGTGGCCGGGCTGCCGATTGGTGTGGAGATCATGGATTACAACGAACACGCGATTGGCGCCGGCACCAATGCCAAGGCGGCGGCCTACATCGAGCTGCGAGTGAACGGTGAGCGTCCGGTGCATGGCGTGGGCATTGATGAAAACATCACCACGGCGAGCTTCAAGGCGGTGTTCAGCGCGCTGAACCGCTCGTTGAGCCAGCTGGAAGCGAAAGCGGCATAAACACTGACCGCTGAAATGCGAAAGGCCCCGGGATGAGAATCCAGGGGCCTTTTTTATGATCGTTCCCACGCTCCGCGTGGGAATGCAGCTCGGACGCTCCGCGTCCCGAAGCGTGACGCGGAGCGTCACAAGAGGCGTGCCCACGCAGAGCGTGGGAACGATTTATACGAACTCGAAGCTGTCCGCATCCAGGTTCGCCGGGAAGCGTGTGCGGTACTCCGCCAATTCCGCTGCGTCCAGGCACACCTGGAACACCCCGTCCGCCTCCCCTGCGCTCAGCAGGCTTTCGCCCTGGAAGTCCACGACCTGGCTGTCGCCGGTGTAGGCAAAGCCCTTGCCGTCCGTGCCCACCCGATTCACCGCCGCCACGTAGCACAGGTTTTCAATGGCCCGTGCCGGCAGCAGACGGTTCCAGTGCTGGCGACGTGCGCCCGGCCAGTTGGCGGTGTACAGCAGCAAGTCAGTGTCCTGGGCGTCACGACTCCACACCGGGAATCGCAGGTCGTAGCAGATCAACGGACGAATCCGCCACCCCTTGAGTTCGAACTGCACCTGGCGCTCGCCGGGGGTGTAGTGGTCGTGTTCACCGGCCATACGGAACAGGTGACGCTTGTCGTAGTGCAACACCTCACCATCCGGTCGCGCCCACAGCAGGCGGTTGCGATGGCTGCCATCGGCGGCCTGGATGATCACGCTGCCGGTGATCACCGCGTTGTACTTCTTCGCCTGGGCCTGCAGCCATTGATGGGTGGGGCCGTTTTCAGGCTCGGCGAGGGTTTCCGATTCCATCGAGAAACCGGTGGTGAACATCTCCGGTAGCACGATCAGGTCGGCACCCTTGGCCTGCTCCAGCAACAGTTCAAAATGCTCCAGGTTGGCCTGGCGGTCGTGCCAGGCCAGGGTGGTTTGCACCAGGGCGATGTTCAGGTTGGGCAGTGCACTCAGATCACGCATAGTTTCTCGGCTGCTTGACGCAGCGTCTCCTCGCGTTTGGCAAAGCACAGTCGCACCAGGCGCTGGCCTTGCGGTGGGTTCTGGTAGAACACCGAGACCGGGATGGTCGCAACGCCGTGTTCGCGGGTCATCCACAGCGACATGGCGACGTCATCCAGGTCCGGGCGAATCTGTGAGTAATCCACCAATTGAAAGTAGGTACCGGCCACCCGGGTAAAGCTGAAACGCGACGGTTCCAGCAGGTCGCAGAACAGGTCGCGCTTGGCTTGATAAAAAGCCGGCAGCTCCTCGACGTGTTCCGGGTGTTCGGCCATGAAGTCTGCCAAAGCGTACTGCAACGGGGTCACGCCGCAAAAGTTGACATATTGATGCACCTTGCGCAGCTCGGCGCTGAGGGCTGGCGGCGCGACCACGTAGCCGGTTTTCCAGCCGGTGACGTGGTAGGTCTTGCCGAACGAACTGACCACAAACGCACGCTGATACAGCTCTTCGTGGGCCAGCACGCTGACGTGGGGCACACCGTCGAACACCAGGTGCTCGTAGACCTCGTCGCTGACCAGGTAGATGTCGCGGTCGCGGATCAACTCGGCCAACTGGTCCAGCTCGGCACGGCTGATCAGGGCACCGGTGGGGTTATGCGGGCTGTTGAGGATGATCATGCGGGTGCGCGGCGACAGCGCAGCGCGCAGTTGCTCGAAGTCCAGGGCGAAATCATCCAGGCCCAGTTGCACATGTACGCAGCGACCGCCTGCCAGTTCCACAGAAGGCTCGTAGCTGTCGTAGGCCGGATCGAACACGATGACTTCATCACCGCTGCGGATCACCGCCTGGATCGCACAGAAGATCGCTTCAGTGGCGCCTGGGGTGATGGTCACTTCGCTGTCGGCATTCACCGTTGCGCCATAGCTGCGGGCGATCTTGGCCGCCACTTGCTGGCGCAGTACCGGCAGGCCGGTCATCGGGGCGTATTGGTTATGGCCCAGGGCAATGTGTCTGCCCACTCCATCGAGCAACTCCTGGGGCCCGTTAAAGTCGGGAAAGCCCTGGGACAGGTTGAGCGCACCGGTTTCGGCAGCGAGTTGCGACATGGTGGTGAAGATGGTGGTGCCGACATTCGGCAGCTTGCTGGTGATCATCGGTGCGCCCCTTGCGGTGAGCCCCAAGTTTTAAGCTGCATGCCGCGAAGGGTCAACCGCCAGGCACAAAAAAAGGGCTCCGAAAGAGCCCTTTTTCAACCGATCAGGATCAGCGCTTGTCGCGGCGCTTTTTGTCGGCCTTCTTGTGGTGCGTCATCATCCGGCGCTTTTTGTTTACCTGGCGGTCGGTGAGGCTGTTCTTGTTACCTTCGTACGGGTTCTCGCCACCCTTGAACTCGATACGGATCGGCGTACCGACCAGTTTCAAGACACGGCGATAGGTGTTTTCCAGGTAACGCACGTAGGACTTCGGCACCTTCTCCAGCTGGTTACCGTGAATCACGATAATCGGCGGGTTGGCACCACCCAAGTGAGCGTAGCGCAGCTTGATCCGACGGTTGTTGACCATCGGCGGCGCGTGCTCGCTGACCGCATCTTCAAGAATCTGGGTCAGGCGGTTGGTTGGCCAGCGGGTGACCGCGGACTTGAACGAGTTCTGCACCGAGGCGTAGAGGTTACCCACGCCGGTACCGTGCAGTGCCGAGATAAAGTGGATATCGGCAAACTCGACGAAGAACAGACGACGCTGCAGCTCGACCTTGACGTAGTCGCGCTCGCTCGGCGTCATGCCGTCCCACTTGTTGATCGCAATCACCAGGGCGCGACCGGCTTCCAGGGCAAAGCCCAGCAAGTTCAGGTCGTGGTCTACCACGCCTTCGCGGGCGTCCATGACGAAGATCACCACGTTGGCGTCTTTGATCGCCTGCAGGGTTTTCACCACGGAGAACTTTTCAACTTCTTCGTGGATCTTGCCGCGCTTGCGCACACCGGCAGTGTCGATCAGCGTGTACTTCTCGTCGTTACGCTCGAACGGGATGTAGATGCTGTCGCGAGTGGTGCCCGGCTCGTCATAGACGATTACCCGGTCTTCACCGAGCATGCGGTTGACCAGGGTCGACTTGCCGACGTTCGGACGGCCGATGATCGCGATCTTGATACCGTCTTTTTCGCTTGGGCCAGGAATGCGCTTGGCTTCCTCGCCTTCGGCAACGATTTCTTCTTCGCCTTCGACTTCATCCACGTCATCACGCGGGAAGTCGCGCAGGGCGATTTCCAGCATCTGGGTGATGCCGCGACCGTGGGCACCGGCGATCGGGATCGCGTCGCCCAGGCCCATCGGGCTGAACTCGGCGCGGGCCATTTCAGGATCGATATTGTCGATCTTGTTGGCCACCACGTAGGAACGCTTGTTGCGCTTGCGCAGGTGCTCGCCAATCATCTGGTCTGCAGCGGTGTAGCCCGCGCGGGCGTCCACCAGGAACAACACGACATCAGCTTCTTCAATGGCCAGCAGCGACTGCTCGGCCATCTTTTCGTCCATGCCATGCTCGTCACCGGAGATACCACCGGTGTCGACAATAATGTAGGAGCGCCCTTGCCACTTTGCCTCACCGTATTGGCGATCACGGGTCAGACCGGACAAGTCGCCGACGATGGCGTCGCGAGTCCTGGTCAGGCGGTTGAACAAGGTGGACTTGCCGACGTTCGGTCGGCCCACCAGGGCGATTACGGGAACCATGCGGCTCTCCACTTCGTTATTTCAGAAAATACAAAAGCCGCTGCAAGGCAGCGGCTGGTGCTCGGGGCAGCGCTCGAAAGCGCCGCATGCCCTGCCGAAGCAGGGCCGCCTGGGAATTACCCCAAGCATAGTCAAACCATTACTTGATGGTCAGCGCTTCCAGTTTGCCGCTGTTGCCATACACGTAAAGCATGTTACCTACCACCAGCGGACGGGCACGCAGGCCGTCGCTGTCGATACGTTCGCGACCCACGAAGCGACCGTCCACCTGGCTCAGCAGGTGCAGGTAACCTTCAAAGTCGCCTACCGCCACGTAGCTGGAGAACACTTCCGGTGCCGACAACTGACGGCGGGCCAGGGAGTCGTTGCTCCACAACGCAGTGGTGGAACGCTCGTCGACACTTTCAACGGTGCCGGACGCCAGGCTTACGTAGACGCTGCCAAACCCTTGGGCGACACCGGCGTAGCTGGAAGCATCACGCTGCCAGTTGATCCGGCCGCTCTGCACGTCCAGCGCCGCAACACGGCCCTGATAAGTAGCGACGTAAAGGGTATCACCCGACAGCAGCAAGCCACCGTCGATGTCCACTACGCGGTCCAGTTCCGAACGACCTTGAGGAATCGCGACCCGGGTTTCCCAGGCCGGCACGCCGTTCTGGGTGTCCAGGGCGACCACTTTACCGGTCGACAGGCCTGCCAGTGCCAGGTTGCTGGTCACAACCGGACCGCTGGTACCGCGTAAGGTCAGGACCGCCGGCGTGCTGTCATACAACCAGCGCTGGTTACCGGTGGCGGCGTCGAGGCCGATCACACGGTCATCCTGGGTCTGCACGACAACCACGTCACCGTTGGTAGCCGGTGGCGAGAGCACTTCACTGGTCACGCGAGCGCGCCATTTCTCTTCACCGGTGCTCGAATCCAGTGCCACGACGTCGCCTTTCAGCGTGCCGAGCATCACCAGGCCAGAACCCACGCCAACGGCGCCGGACACAGGCAGTTCGAGGTCTTTCTTCCACTTGACGTCGCCGTTCATGCGATCCATGGAGACCACAACACCGGTGGAATCAGCGGCGTAGATAGTGTCACCGTCGATCGCCGGGACCATCAGGTTGTACAGATCGCCCTGACCGTCACCAATGGAGCGGCTCCACTGCTTTTGCAGGACCACTTCTTCCTTGAAGCTGGTCAGCTCGGCCGGAGGCAGTTCTTTTTTGCTGTTGCTGCTGCAACCCGCGGCCAAAACGGCCAGAGCCAGCAATGCTGCATGTTTCCAACGGATCACGTCACGCATCCCCTTTGGCCAAGTCGTCGAGCTTGATTTGTAAGCCACCGACCGCCGCTTCATCAGACAGCGCCGCCTTGGCTTTTTGGTACGCAGCATTGGCTTCGTCGGTACGACCCAATTGGACCAGGAGGTCGCCCTTGAGCTCTTCACGAGTGGCCAGGAATGCCTTGTCAGCATCGCCGTCGAGCAGTTTCAGTGCTTCGTCGGCCTTGTTCTGTGCCGCCAGTACCTGAGCCAGACGCTGACGTGCGATTTCACCCAGTGTCGGGTTGGCCGGCTTGTCGGTGATGGCTTTCAGCTCGGAGGCGGCGTCATCCAGCTTGCCGTTGTCGACCGCAACTTTTGCGACGAACAGGCTGCCGTATTGCGCGTAGGTGCTACCGCCGAATTCGCTCTTCAGCTTGCCGGCCAGGTCTGCAACCTGGGCCAGGTCAGGCTTGCCGTTTGGCGTCAGCGTGGTTTCCAGCAGTTGCTGATAGATAATCGAGGCGCCTTGCGACTGGTTAGCCTGATACTTGTGCCAGGCTTGCCAGCCGAACACCACTACTAAAGCCAGCAAGCCGCCAGTGACCAGGGGCTTGCCGTTGCGCTGCCACCAGTCTTTGAACTCGGCCAGCTGGTCATCATCAGTACTCGACACCCCAATACTCCTTAATCGCTAAATCGGCTGTTTGACAGCTTCAACCCTGCACGATGCAGGTGGCCAGGTGCGCTGCAAGCGCATCAAAGGCAATGCTTTGTTGTTCACCCTGACCACGCAGGGGTTTGAAACTTACCACTTGCTGGGCCAACTCATCATCACCCAGGATCAGTGCATACAACGCACCGCTCTTGTCGGCTTTCTTGAACTGGCTTTTGAAGCTGCCGGCGCCGGCATTGACTTGCAGGCGCAGGTTCGGCAGTTGGTCGCGCAGTTTCTCGCTCAGGGCCAGGGCAGCCAGTTCGGCCGCCTCGCCAAAGGCACAGAAGTACACGTCCACCTGACGGGAGATTTCTTCGGGAACCTGCTCCAGGGTTTCCAGCAGCAGGATCAGCCGCTCGATGCCCATGGCAAAACCTACGCCGGTGGTCGGCTTGCCGCCCATCTGCTCGACCAGGCCGTCGTAACGACCACCGGCACACACCGTGCCTTGGGCGCCGAGCTTGTCGGTGACCCACTCGAACACGGTCTTGCTGTAGTAATCGAGGCCACGCACCAGTTTCGGGTTGATGACGTAAGGAATACCGGCTGCATCCAGGCGAGCCTTGAGGCCCTCGAAGTGGATACGGGACTCGTCGTCCAGGTAGTCGGCCATTTTCGGCGCGTCCACCAGTACGGCCTGGGTCTCGGCGTTCTTGGTGTCCAGTACCCGCAGCGGGTTGGTTTTCAGGCGACGCTGGCTGTCTTCGTCCAGCTTGTCCAGGTGGGCCGACAGGAATTCCACCAGGGCTTCGCGGTAGCGGCCCCGGGATTCGCTGGTGCCCAGGCTGTTGAGTTCAAGCTTGACCGCATCGCGGATGCCCAGCATGCCCCACAGGCGCCAGGTCAGCACGATCAGCTCGGCGTCGATGTCCGGACCGTCTAGGTTGAAGACTTCCAGGCCGATCTGGTGAAACTGGCGATAACGGCCTTTCTGCGGACGCTCGTGGCGGAACATCGGGCCGATGTACCAGAGCTTCTGCGGCTGGCCACCGCCGGTGAGGCCATGTTCGAGCACCGCACGCACACACGCGGCAGTACCTTCCGGACGCAGGGTCAGGGAGTCACCGTTGCGGTCTTCGAAGGTGTACATCTCTTTTTCGACGATGTCGGTCACTTCACCGATGGAGCGCTTGAACAGCTCGGTGAACTCGACGATCGGCATGCGGATCTGCTTGTAACCGTAGTTATCCAGCAGGCGCGCGACAGTGCCCTCGAAGTAGCGCCACAGGGGCGTCTGCTCAGGCAGGATGTCGTTCATGCCACGAATGGCTTGCAGAGACTTGCTCACATCAAATCCTTAAATTCGTTCGATCAGCCGCGCGCGATAACCGCTGCGTCAGCTTCGACCTTTTCGGCCGCTTTCTGGCGGATCAGCCGTTCCAGCTCATCCACCAGATTGTCATTCGTCAATTTCTGCGACGGCTTGCCGTCGATGTAAATCAGGTTTGGCGTACCACCGGTCAGGCCCACATGGGCCTCTTTGGCCTCACCCGGCCCGTTGACCACACAGCCGATCACCGCGACATCCAGCGGCACCAGCAGGTCTTCGAGGCGTACTTCCAATTCGTTCATGGTTTTCACCACGTCGAAGTTCTGCCGCGAGCAGCTCGGGCAGGCAATGAAGTTGATGCCACGGGAACGCAAATGCAGGGATTTGAGAATGTCGTAACCGACTTTCACTTCCTCTACCGGGTCTGCCGCGAGGGAGATGCGAATAGTATCGCCAATCCCGTCGGCCAGCAGCATACCGAGACCCACCGCAGATTTCACTGTGCCTGAGCGTAAACCGCCGGCTTCGGTGATACCCAGGTGCAGCGGCTGGACGATTTCCTTGGCCAGCAGGCGGTACGCTTCTACCGCCATGAACACGTCGGAAGCCTTTACGCTGACCTTGAAGTCCTGGAAATTCAGGCGTTCGAGGTGTTCAACGTGGCGCAGCGCGGACTCGACCAGTGCGGCCGGCGTCGGCTCGCCGTATTTCTTTTGCAGGTCTTTTTCCAGGGAGCCGGCGTTGACGCCGATGCGAATTGGAATCCCGCGATCACGGGCGGCATCCACCACGGCGCGAACCCGGTCTTCACGACCGATGTTGCCCGGGTTGATCCGCAGGCAATCGACGCCCAACTCGGCCACGCGCAACGCGATCTTGTAGTCGAAGTGGATATCGGCGACCAGCGGCACCTTGACCAGTTGCTTGATGCGGCCAAAGGCTTCGGCAGCGTCCATATCCGGTACGGATACACGCACGATGTCAACGCCCGCCGCTTCCAGGCGGTTGATCTGGGCGACAGTGGCCGCCACATCATTGGTGTCGCTGTTGGTCATGCTTTGTACTGCGATGGGGGCATCGCCGCCCACCGGCACCGAGCCGACCCAGATCTTGCGCGATACGCGACGTTTGATTGGAGATTCGCCGTGCATGACTTTATTGTCCCAACTTGAGGCGAGCAGTCTCGCCACTGGTGAACGGCGCCACGTCCACAGGCTGGCCGTTGTAGGCCACTTGCGCGCCACGGGCAAAGCCCAGACGCAGCGTCAAAGGAGGCTTGCCGCCCTGGTCAAGTGTATCTCCCTTACGCTTCAGACCACTGAACAGCACCTTGCCGTTGCCATCGGAGACTTGCGTCCAGCAGTCAGCGACGTAGGTAATTTGGACTCGACCATCACCGGCGATCAGTACCGGGGTGGTTGGCGCGGAAATCGCCGGGGCGACGGGAGCCGTTGTTGCCGGAGCCTGCGCCGGTACTGCTGGCGTTGCTGGCGTATGAGCTGGAGCAGCAGGCGTCACTGCAACCGCTGGAGCGGGTGCGACGGGTGCCACTGCGGCGGCAGTACCTGCTTCGGGCGCAGGCTGCTCGGCGCTTGGCTCTGCCTCAGGCGCCGCCTGCCCCTGGGCCACGGCCTGGTCTTCCGGCTCATCCAACGGATGAATCTGGGTGGTGCCGTCGGCGCTTTCGACTTCGACGTGCTCCATGGCGTTGCTGGACAAGTCTTTGCCACGCTGGGCGGTCTGATCCTGCCACCATACAAAACCACCGCCGATCACGGCGATGAGCAGCAACAGGCTGACAATGCGCAAAATGGTGTGGGAAACCCGCACAGGCTCTTCAATGCGGCCAAGACCATGGACATTGCTGCCCTGGGAATCGGTACCGGTGATTTGGTCGAACTCCTGGACCAATGCAGCCTGGTCGATACCCAGCAACTTGGCGTAGGCGCGGATATAGCCGCGGGCAAAGGTGTGCCCTGGCAGCTTGTCGAATGCGCCAGCTTCAAGGTTGCCCAATGAAGTCGTGGTCAAATTGAGCTTGAGGGCCACTTCTGCCAGCGACCAACCATTGCTTTCGCGGGCCTGACGCAAGGTCTCGCCTGGGTTTCCACGATTAGCTGCTACAACTTCCGGGTGCGCCGCTTTCATCATTGCTCCGACAGGTATTGCTGATATTCCGGCGTACCGGGATAGAGTCGTTCGAGTTGCTGGCCAAAACGTGCGGCCTTGTCGCGTTCTTCATGAACCGTCGCCAGGCGCACACCGAGCAATAGACTACGTGCATTTTGCCCGCTCAGCAGGCTAAAACGCTCGTAATAGTCACGTGCCGGCACATAATGCCTGTCTTCGAAGGACAACTCAGCCATTTCGAGCAAGGCCCGTGGCTGGCGCTGGTTCAGGTGCAGGGCTTTTTCCAGTTGCTGGCGTGCGGTGTCGCGCTGGCCGAGAAGCATTGAGGTCACCCCCAGGTTCTCGAAAACCCGCGAACGCTCAGGATAGAGGGTATCGGCCGCAGCCTGCTGGAAATATTCGGATGCCTGGGCATAACGTTTCTGCGCAAACAAAAAACTGCCGTAGTTATTCAGCAGTCTTGGGTCGCCAGGGCGTGTGGCCAGGGCCTTTTGGAAATATTGATCGGCCAATTCGGGCTCGGCCTGGGCCTGGAACACCAAGGCCAACGCAGCATTGGCGTCGGCGTCGCTGCCATCCAGCTCGAGGGCTTTTTTCAGCGGCACCTTGGCCTGTTCGGTCATCCCTTGCTGCAAGTACCCCAAGCCCAGCTGCACATAGGCAGCTCGCGCTTCGTCACGGCCCTTGCCGGTTTGCAACGGGCTGTCATGGCCCGATGAAACACAGCCAGCCGCGAGGCTGGCAACAAGCAAAAGCAGCGCAAGGCGCAAGGGCATAGAGATCCTCTCTCAGGTTCGAGTCGCGGCGCTTTGCGGCATATCGTCGGCGGCACTCAATTCACGCACGGCGATATAACGTTCGCTGCGACGGGTGCGATCCAGCACCTGTCCTACCAATTGGCCACATGCCGCATCGATGTCTTCGCCGCGGGTGGTGCGCACGGTGACATTGAAGCCTGCATGGTGCAGTTGATCCTGGAAACGGCGGATGGCGTTGTTGCTCGGCCGCTCATAGCCAGAATGGGGAAACGGGTTAAACGGAATCAGGTTGATCTTGCACGGTACGTTCTTGAGCAACTCGATCATCTCGACCGCGTGCTCGACCTTGTCGTTGATGTCCTTGAGCATGGTGTACTCAATGGTCAACACACGCTTTTCGCCCAAGGTCGCCATGTAGCGCTGGCAAGATTCGAGCAGCATCTTAAGCGGATACTTCTTGTTGATCGGCACCAATTGGTTACGCAATGCGTCATTCGGTGCGTGCAGCGACAACGCCAGGGAGACGTCGATGTGCTTGGCCAGCTCATCGATCATCGGTACCACGCCGGAGGTCGACAGGGTCACGCGGCGCTTGGAGATACCGTAGCCCAGGTCGTCCATCATCAGGTGCATGGCCGCGACAACGTTGTCGAAGTTCAGCAGCGGCTCGCCCATGCCCATCATCACCACGTTGGTGATGGCACGGTCGGCGGTCGCCGGGATGCTGCCGAACGATTTATTGGCAATCCACACCTGGCCGATGACTTCGGCGGCAGTGAGGTTGCTGTTGAAACCTTGCTTGCCGGTGGAGCAGAAACTGCAGTCCAGGGCACAGCCTGCCTGGGACGAAACGCACAGAGTGCCGCGCTTGCCCTGGGGAATGTACACGGTCTCGACGCAGCTGCCGGACGCCACGCGCACCACCCACTTACGGGTGCCGTCGGTGGAAATGTCCTCGCTGACCACTTCGGGGCCGCGAACTTCGGCAATGGCCTTGAGCTTGTCGCGCAGGGCCTTGCTGACGTTCGTCATGGCGTCGAAATCATCGACGCCAAGATGGTGAATCCACTTCATTACCTGAGCGGCACGAAAACGCTTCTCCCCGATTGAGTCGAAGAATTTTTCCATTTCCTGTTGAGTCAGACCCAGCAGGTTGGTTTTTGCAGTCAATGTAGTCATGGATTCACCTTCGCTCTTTTAAGCCAATGCTTAGCGAGCGGTTACTTCAGTAGCAGCGAAAAAGTACGAGATTTCGCGGGCAGCAGCGGCTTCGGAGTCCGAACCGTGAACGGCGTTGGCGTCGATCGATTCAGCGAAGTCAGCACGGATGGTGCCGGCAGCAGCTTCTTTAGGGTTGGTAGCGCCCATCAGCTCACGGTTCAGAGCGATAGCGTTTTCGCCTTCCAGAACCTGAACAACAACAGGGCCGGAGATCATGAAGGCAACCAGGTCGCCGAAGAAACCACGAGCGCTGTGCTCAGCGTAGAAGCCTTCAGCTTCAGCCTTGGACAGTTGCTTGAGTTTCGAAGCTACAACCTTCAGGCCGGCTTTTTCGAAACGAGTGGTGATCTCGCCGATGACGTTTTTTGCAACAGCGTCAGGCTTGATGATGGAGAAAGTACGTTGAACAGCCATGGTGTAACTCCAGAAACGGTAATTTGCGAAAAATTAAACCCGCGAATTATACGCGGGTTCTTGGGTATTGCCTAACTGCGTAAAAAGGCGATTCAGTCTGCTTCTTCGATCCACAGGCCTTGTATCGCCTCAAGAACCTTTTCGCCACCCCGATCCGGGATGTCGTCAAATTCCGGCAGCTGCATCACCAGGTTGCGCAACTTGACGAAGTTCACCGACAGAGGATCGACATCCGGGTGAGCTTCAGCAAGTTGTATAGCGATTTCTTGTACATCAACCCATTTCAGGCTCATGACATTTCCTTGAATCAATGCGGCGCTTCGGCGGCATGGTTGAGCGAATACTTCGGAATCTCGACGGTGAGGTCTTCTGTTCCCACTTTTGCCTGACAGCTCAATCGCGACGTCGGCTCAAGGCCCCACGCCCTATCAAGATAGTCCTCTTCCAGCTCATCAGCCTCTTCCAGGCTATTGAAACCTTCGCGGATGATGCAATGGCACGTGGTACAGGCGTTAACGCCGCCGCAGGCGCTTTCGATCTCGATGTGGTTATCGTGAGCGACTTCGAGAATGGACTTGCCGGTCTCAGCCTCCACAACCATACCGTCCGGGCAATGCTCGGCGTGTGGCAGAAAAATGATCTGCGGCATCAGTTAATCCTCAAGTTCATTCAAGTTGCGGCCCGCCAGGGCGGCTTTTACCGTCTGGTCCATACGACGGGCGGCAAAGGCATCGGTCACTTGCGACAGGCGCTTGGTCTGTTGCTCGATGGCGTAACCATCGGTGCCTTTCATCAATTCAGCCAGTTCCTGCATTTGCAGGTCGATGACCATGCGCTCTTCGGCATCCAGCAGACGCTCGCCGTCAGCTTCCAGGGCGCCCTGCACCGCTTCGAGCAGGCGCTGGGCGTCGACTTGCTGCTCACGCAGCACGCGGGCGACCTTGTCGTCACCGGCGTACTGGAACGAATCCTTGAGCATCTTGGCGATTTCACCGTCGGTCAGGCCGTAGGACGGCTTGACCTGGATGCTGGCTTCAACGCCGGAGGCCAGTTCGCGAGCGGCAACGCTGAGCAAGCCGTCGGCGTCGACCTGGAAGGTCACGCGAATCTTCGCCGCACCAGCCACCATCGCCGGAATGCCGCGCAATTCGAAGCGCGCCAGGGAACGGCAGTCGCTGATCAGCTCACGCTCGCCCTGCAGCACATGAATCATCATGGCCGTCTGACCATCTTTGTACGTGGTGAAGTCCTGGGCGCGGGCAACGGGGATGGTGGTGTTGCGTGGAATCACCTTCTCCATCAGGCCGCCCATGGTTTCCAGCCCCAGGGACAACGGGATCACGTCAAGCAGAAGCAGTTCGCCACCATCACGCTTGTTACCGGCGAGGGTATCGGCCTGGATCGCGGCACCGATAGCCACCACTTGATCCGGGTCGATTTCAGTCAGCGGCTGACGGCCGAAGGCTTCAGCGACCGCCTCACGAACACGCGGCACGCGGGTCGAACCACCCACCATGACCACGGCGACCACGTCTTCCAGCTCGACACCGGAATCACGCACGGCGCGGCGGCAGGCTTTCAGGCTGCGGGCGACCATCGGTTCGATCAACGAATCGAACGCTTCGCGGGTCAGTTGAGCCGACCAGCTACCGTAGGAAACTTCAACCGACGCAGCGTCAGTCAGCGCTTCTTTGGCGGCACAGGCAGTTTGCAGCAAATTACGTTGCGCACCCGGGTCCAGGTCGGCAGACAAGCCGGCACTGGTGATGATCCAGCCAGCAATGGCGTGATCGAAGTCATCGCCACCCAGGGCGGTATCGCCACCGGTAGCCAGCACTTCGAAGACACCGCCGGTCAGGCGCAGGATCGAAATATCAAAGGTACCGCCGCCCAGGTCGTAAATAGCCACCAGGCCTTCGGCGTGCTGATCCAGGCCGTAAGCCACAGCGGCTGCGGTCGGCTCGTTGAGCAGGCGCAGCACGTTCAGGCCGGCAAGTTTCGCCGCATCCTTGGTGGCCTGGCGCTGAGCGTCATCGAAATATGCAGGAACAGTAATCACCGCACCTACCAGTTCGCCACCCAAGGTGGTCTCGGCGCGCTGGCGCAAGACCTTGAGGATATCGGCCGACACTTCCACCGGGCTTTTCGGGCCCTGGATCGTGTCGATGAACGGCATATGTGATTCGCCGCCGACAAAGCGGTATGGAAGCTGGTCGCCCAGCTGCTTGACGTCGGACAAACCACGACCCATCAAGCGCTTGACCGACAGCACGGTATTCAAAGGATCGGTAGACGCCGCCAGCTTGGCCGACTCGCCCACTTCGGTGCGGTCAGCGTGATAACGCACGGCAGACGGCAGGATGACCTGGCCATCCGCGTCGGGCAGCGGCTCGGAAAGACCGCTGCGCAATGCAGCGACCAGCGAATTGGTAGTGCCCAAGTCAATCCCGACCGCCAGACGACGCTGGTGCGGTTGAGGACTTTGACCGGGTTCGGCGATCTGCAGTAGGGCCATGGTAATCAGGACTTATCTGTATATCAGGCGTGCAACCTGGGCGGCACTGGGTTAATCGTCGAGGCGCTCTTCTAACTGGCGCACTTCGTAGGTGAGCTTGTCGAGGAACTGCATGCGCCGCATCAGGCGTTCGGCCTGTTCACGTTGCGCCGCATCATCCCAACAGGCTGCGAAGCTTTCGTTGAGTTCATCCTGGGCCACTTTCAGACGGCGCTTGAACACTGCGACTCCGGCCAGATCAGCCTCGTCCTGCAGTTCTTCAAGCTCCTCGCGCCATTGCATCTGCTGCATCAGGAAATCAGGGTCCTGGACCGTGACTTCAAGCGGCAGCTCGCGACCGCCCATCGCGAGCAGGTAGCGCGCGCGTTTGGGAGGGTTCTTGAGCGTCTGATAGGCTTCGTTGAGGCTGGCTGATTGCTCCAGCGCCAGGCGTTGCTCACGCTCGGAAGCGTCAGCGAAGCGGTCCGGATGCACCCCACGCGCCAATTCACGGTAGCGCGTGGCAAGCTGTTCAAGGTCCAGTCGAAAACTCGGCTGCAGCTCGAACAAAGCGAAATGACAAGGAGTACCCACGATCAGCCTCAGATGTTGAAGCTTTCGCCGCAGCCACATTCACCGCGTACGTTGGGGTTGTTGAACTTGAAGCCTTCGTTCAACCCTTCCTTGACGAAATCGAGTTCGGTGCCGTCCAGGTAGGTCAGGCTTTTCGGGTCGATGATCACTTTTTCGCCGTGACTCTCGAACACCTGATCTTCCTCGACCACCTCGTCGACAAACTCCAGCACGTAGGCAAGGCCGGAACAGCCCGTGGTGCGAACACCCAGACGAATCCCCTCACCTTTACCGCGCCCATTCAGGGAGCGGCGAATGTGCTGCGCAGCCGCTTCTGTCATGCTGATAGCCATCGTGACTCCTTACTCGTCGCCAAATTGCTTAGATCAAGCCTTTCTTTTGCTTGTAGTCGCGAACGGCCGCCTTGATAGCGTCTTCTGCGAGTACCGAGCAGTGGATTTTCACTGGCGGCAAGGCCAGTTCTTCGGCCAGCTGGGTGTTGCTGATAGTCACAGCCTCATCCAGGGTCTTGCCTTTCATCCATTCGGTCGCCAGGGAGCTGGAGGCGATGGCCGAACCGCAACCGTAGGTCTTGAACTTGGCGTCTTCGATAACGCCAGCTTCGTTGACCTTGATCTGCAGGCGCATAACGTCGCCGCACGCCGGAGCGCCGACCATGCCGGTGCCGACATCAGGGTCTTCCGCGTTCATCTTGCCGACGTTGCGCGGGTTTTCGTAGTGGTCGATGACCTTTTCGCTGTAAGCCATGGTACTGAATCCTCACTCATCAGGGCCGCTCTGGAACCCTGCAAATACGCCTGCGTTTTCCGCCACGTCTTTACAGAGCCTTTTGGGTGGCGGCTTCTATATTTAGTGTGCCGCCCACTCGATCTTGGAAATGTCGACACCGTCCTTGTACATGTCCCACAGCGGGGACAAGGTACGCAGCTTGGTGACGGCCTCGCAGACTTTCTGCGCGGCGTAGTCGACTTCTTCTTCGGTGGTGAAACGGCCGAATGTAAAGCGGATCGAGCTGTGAGCCAGTTCGTCGTTGCGGCCCAGGGCGCGCAGGACGTAAGACGGCTCAAGGGAAGCCGAGGTGCAGGCCGAACCGGACGAAACCGCCAGGTCCTTGAGCGCCATGATCAGCGACTCGCCTTCGACGTAGTTGAAGCTCAAATTCAGGTTGTGCGGTACACGGGCGGTCATGCTGCCGTTGATGTACAGCTCTTCAAGGTGCTCGACCTGCTTGTAGAAGCGATCGCTCAGGGCCTTGATGCGCACGTTTTCGGCAGCCATGTCTTCCTTGGCCACACGGAACGCTTCGCCGATGCCGACGATCTGGTGGGTCGCCAGGGTGCCCGAACGCATGCCGCGCTCGTGACCGCCGCCGTGCATGGTGGCTTCGATACGTACGCGAGGCTTGCGGCTCACGTAGAGGGCGCCGATGCCTTTAGGGCCGTAGGTCTTGTGGGCAGAGAACGACATCAGGTCGACTTTCAGTTTCGACAGGTCGATATCGACCTTGCCGGTGGACTGAGCAGCGTCGACGTGCAGCAACACGCCCTTGGAGCGGGTCAGCTCGCCGATGGCGGCGATGTCGTTGATGGTGCCGATTTCGTTGTTCACGTGGATCACGGAAACCAGGATGGTGTCTTCACGCATCGCGGCTTCGATCATCGCAGGGGTCACGATACCGTCGGTGGTTGGCTCAAGGTAGGTAACCTCAAAACCTTCACGCTCCAGTTGGCGCATGGTGTCGAGGACAGCCTTGTGCTCAATCTTGGTGGTGATCAGGTGTTTGCCTTTGGTCGCGTAGAAATGCGCCGCACCCTTGATTGCCAGGTTGTCGGACTCGGTTGCACCGGAGGTCCAGACGATTTCACGTGGGTCGGCATTCACCAGGTCAGCGACCTGGCGACGAGCGTTTTCCACTGCTTCTTCGGCTTTCCAGCCGAAAACGTGGGAACGGGACGCCGGGTTACCGAAGTTTCCGTCAACCAGCAGGCATTCGCTCATCTTTTGCGCGACACGCGGATCAACCGGGGTGGTCGCTGAGTAATCAAGGTAAATCGGCAATTTCATGGACTTTCTCCTAAATCAGGCTGGCTGGCGTGCCGTTAGCTCTTCGGCTGTCACTCGACGGCGGACGCTTCAATCTTGTCCAGACGCGGCGCCTTGGTGTTGCAACGGCGCTGGTCCTGACGCTGGGCTACTTCTTGCACCTCACGGCGAGTCACAAGATCAGCCAAGCTGATACCACTCAAAAACTCATGGATCTGCAGGCTCAGGTCACACCACAAGTGGTGCGTAAGGCAGGTATCGCCTGCGTGGCAATCACCCAGGCCCTGGCATTTGGTGGCATCGACGGATTCGTTCACCGCGTCGATCACCTGGGCGACCTGTATGCCCTGCATGTCGCGGGACAATTGATAGCCACCGCCTGGACCACGAACGCTGGAAACCAGATTGCTGCGGCGCAACTTGGCGAACAACTGCTCGAGGTAGGACAGGGAAATGCCTTGGCGCTCGGAGATATCGGCCAGGGACACCGGCCCATTTTGCGCGTGCAAGGCCAGGTCAAGCATGGCGGTCACCGCGTATCGGCCTTTTGTAGTCAGTCTCATGGACAAGTACCAAGGTGTTTCAGAATGGGAGCAAGTATGCGATTCCCGAGTATTTAAGTCAACTATAAGACCTAGTACTTTAGTCAGGAATACCCGTAAAAAGGGCGCGCGAATCATAGCAGGGCGGGACGGGATGGACCAGCGGGAACAGGGCCAAGCCCCCAACCTCAAGACCAATGGAGATCAAATGTGGGAGCTGGCTTGCCTGCGATAGCGGTTTGCCAGCCAGCCTTTCCGGCACTGACTCGCCGCCATCGCAGGCAAGCCAGCTCCCACTGGGATCGCGACCGGCTCAAGAGTCAGCCAGCTTTGGTAGCGCTTTCGTCCTTGATCTCGGCGAAGTCTTCCTTGCGCAGCTCAGGCAGATCCTTGGCGCAGTAGCTGCTGCCGAGGTCTTTCAGGGCACCGCACATACCGTCCAGCTTGCCGTCCACCGCTTGCAGGTGATCCAGCAACTGACCGATGGCACGCGCTACCGGGTCAGGCATGTCTTCGCTGACGCCATAGGCATCGAAGCCGATCTTCTCGGCCATGGCCTTGCGCTTGGCTTCCTGCTCATCACCCACTTCCGGCTTGACGATGATCCGCCCCGGAATGCCGACAACCGTTGCGCCAGGCGGTACAGCCTTGGTCACCACAGCATTGGAGCCGACCTTGGCGCCCGCACCGACGGTAAACGGACCGAGCACCTTCGCGCCCGCCCCGACTACAACGCCATCTTCCAGCGTAGGGTGGCGCTTGCCTTTGTTCCAGGTTGTGCCACCCAGGGTCACGCCCTGGTACAGGGTCACGTCATCACCAATCTCGGCGGTCTCGCCAATAACGATGCCCATGCCGTGGTCGATAAAGAAACGACGGCCGACCTTGGCGCCCGGATGAATCTCAATCCCGGTCAACCAACGGCCGAAGTTCGACACCAGCCGCGCCAGCCATTTCCAGCCCATGCCCCACAAGGCGCCGGACAGGCGATGGATCCAGATCGCGTGCATGCCCGGGTAGCAGGTCAGCACTTCAAAGGCGTTGCGCGCCGCCGGGTCACGGTGGAAAACACTCTGGATATCTTCTCGCAAACGCTCGAACATTTTTAATCCTTCCGCTTAAGAAGCTCGCCACGGGCCGCTTTCTGGGTTTCCGTGAGGATGCCACGCAATATATTCATTTCTGCCCGGCTGACCGAGCTGCGTCCGTATAGCCGGCGCAGACGCGCCATCAAGTGCCGCGGTTTTTCCGGATCGAGGAATTCGATGGCCACCAGGGTTTGCTCCAGGTGCTCATAGAACCGCTCAAGCTCGTCCATGGTGGCCAGTTCGCCACTCTTGGTCGATGCAACCTCGTCCTTTTCAACCTTACTTGGCTGGCCTTCAGCGGCCAGCCAGGCCATGCGCACTTCATAGCTCAACACCTGCACCGCTGCCCCGAGGTTCAGCGAACTGAACTCGGGGTCTGATGGGATGTGCACGTGATAATGACATCGCTGCAGCTCTTCATTGGTCAGGCCGGAGTCTTCACGGCCGAATACCAAGGCGATTTCAGCGCCGCCGGCGGCCTCTTCCACGACTTTGGTCCCGCATTCGCGAGGATCCAGCAGCGGCCAGGGGATGCGACGGTCGCGAGCGCTGGTGCCGAGCACCAGGTTGCAGCCGACCAGGGCGTCTTCCAGGGTGGCAACGACCTGGGCTTTTTCGAGGATGTCATTGGCGCCGGACGCGCGCGCATCGGCCTCGTGGTGCGGGAACACCCGCGGCTCCACCAGCACCAGGCGCGTCAGCCCCATGTTCTTCATGGCTCGCGCCACGCCGCCGATATTGCCGGGATGACTGGTATTGACGAGGACGACACGGATGTTTTGCAGCAAGGGAGGCGCTCTCGGACACGGGAAAGGGGAGCAAATCTTACAGAACAGCCTAAGGTTATGCCATGAAAGGTAACGTCGTCCTTCACCTGAAGAAAGTTTCTGCTAGAATGCTCGGCTTTCTTTAACAACCTTAGGTGACACATCCATGCAGCCCATGCTGAATATCGCGCTGCGCGCCGCCCGCAGCGCCAGTGAATTGATCTTCCGCTCCATCGAGCGCCTGGATACCATCAAGGTCGACGAAAAAGACGCCAAGGATTACGTATCCGAGGTGGATCGCGCCGCCGAGCAGAAAATCATCGACGCGCTGCGCAAGGCCTACCCTACCCACGGCATCCTCGGTGAAGAAACCGGTTTGCACAAAGGTAGCGGCGAAGGCGAAGACTACCTGTGGATCATCGACCCACTGGATGGCACCACCAACTTCCTGCGCGGTATCCCGCACTTTGCCGTGAGCATTGCCTGCAAATACCGTGGCCGCCTGGAACACGCCGTTGTGCTGGACCCGGTTCGCCAGGAAGAATTCACCGCCAGCCGTGGCCGTGGCGCCCAGTTGAACGGTCGCCGCCTGCGCGTCAGCGGTCGCACCAGCCTCGACGGCGCCCTGCTGGGTACCGGCTTCCCGTTCCGTGACGACCAGATGGACAACCTGGAAAACTACCTGGGCATGTTCCGCGCCCTGGTTGGCCAGACCGCCGGCATCCGTCGCGCCGGCGCAGCCAGCCTGGACCTGGCGTATGTCGCTGCCGGTCGTTTTGATGCGTTCTGGGAGTCGGGCCTGTCCGAGTGGGACATGGCTGCAGGCGCACTGCTGATTCAAGAAGCGGGCGGCCTGGTGAGCGACTTCACCGGTGGTCACGACTTCCTGGAGAAGGGTCACGTGGTTGCCGGCAACACCAAATGCTTCAAGGCAGTCCTGACGGCGATCCAGCCGCACCTGCCGGCTTCGCTGAAGCGCTAAGCGAGCGAGCACAAAAAAGCACCCCTCGGGGTGCTTTTTTTATACCTGGGATTACTGCTGCGGCTGGTTCTGACCGATAACCAGGCGCCCTTCCTTGTCGACGGGGATCTGGTTGCCTGGATCACGATCCATGCGCACGGAGCCTTCCTTGCCGTCCAGGGTGTAACGTACGTCGTACCCGACAACCTTGTCGCTGATGTCATTAACGGTATTACAACGAGTTTGCGTGGTGGTGTAGGTATCGCGGTTCTGCATGCCTTCCTGAACCTTGTTACCAGCGTAACCGCCACCGACCGCACCGGCCACGGTGGCCAGCTTCTTGCCATTACCGCCGCCGACCTGATTACCCAACAGGCCGCCCGCCAGCGCACCGACCACCGTACCGACGATCTGATGCTGATCCTGCACAGGTTTCTGCCGGGTTACGGCAACATCCCTGCAGACTTCACGCGGGGTTTTAATCTGGGTTTTCACCGGCTGCACCGCCAGCACTTGCGCATACTCAGGGCCGCTTTTTACCAGGCTGTAGGTGGCAACAGCACCCCCGGCAGTCACACCGACAGCACCCAATACCGCACCAACCAGTAACGACTTGTTCACGTGAACCTCCTGACCATCACAAACGGACCGAACGATCCGCGCTATACCCAGCCTTGGAGCAAAAAAAAAGGCGCGAGTTCAATACTCGCGCCTTATTTGTAACAGCAGATCAACAATCACCCATCAAGGGCGGTCGTCGACCTCCTTGCCGGTGCTGGCAGGAGGGATCAAGTCTTCGCTGTTGAGGTTCAGCCAGATCAGTACCACGTTGGCGATGTAGATCGACGAGTAGGTACCCGCCAGCACGCCGATGAACAGCGACAGCGAGAAGCCCCACAGGTTGTCGCCACCGAACACCATCAGTGCGGCAATCGCCAGCAAGGTAGAGATCGAAGTCGCCATGGTGCGCAGCAGGGTCTGGGTGGTGGAGATGTTGATGTTCTCGATCAACGTCGCCTTGCGCAGCACCCGGAAGTTCTCACGAACCCGGTCGAATACCACGATGGTGTCGTTGAGGGAGTAGCCAATGATTGCCAGCACCGCCGCCAATACCGTCAGGTCGAAGGTGATCTGGAAGTAGGCCAGGATACCCACGGTCACGATCACGTCGTGGATCAGCGACACAATGGCGCCGACACCGAACTTCCACTGAAAGCGGAAAGCCAGGTAGATCATGATGCCGACCAGCGCCATCAGCATGCCGAGGCCGCCCTGGTCGCGCAGCTCTTCACCTACCTGCGGGCCCACGAACTCGACGCGCTTGACCGACGCCGGGTTGTCGCCGCCGACCTTCTGCAAGGCCTCGGCTACCTGGTGACCCAGTTGCGGGTCTTCGCCCGGCATACGCACCAGCAGGTCGGTGGTTGCACCAAAGCTCTGCACGATAGCCTCGTGATAGCCGGCCTTGACCAGCTCGTTGCGCACCAGGCTAACGTCGGCCGGCTTCTCGTAGGTCAGCTCGATGAGCGTACCGCCGGTGAAGTCCAGACCGTAGTTCAGGCCCTTATGGAACCAGCTGAACAACGCCAGAACGGTAAGGAGCATGGTGAAGCCGAACGCAACGTTGCGAACGCCCATGAAGTTGATTGTACGTAACATGGCAGCCCCTTAAATCCACAACTTCTTGAAGTCACGTCCGCCAAAGATCAGGTTGACCATTGCGCGGGTCACCATGATGGCCGTGAACATCGAGGTAAAGATACCGAGGGACATGGTCACCGCAAAACCTTTGACCGGGCCGGTGCCCATGGCAAAGAGAATCCCGCCGACCAACAGGGTGGTCAGGTTGGAGTCGAGAATTGCAGTAAATGCCCGGCCGAAGCCTTCGTTGATTGCCCGTTGCACGGTCATGCCCGCAGCAATCTCTTCACGAATCCGCGAGAAGATCAGTACGTTGGCGTCAACCGCCATACCCATGGTGAGTACGATACCGGCGATACCTGGCAGGGTCAGCGTTGCACCCAGCAGCGACATCAGGGCCAGCAGCATCACCATGTTGCCCGCCAGCGCGACGGTGGCGATGACGCCGAAGAAGCGATAGATGGCGATGATGAACAGGGAGACGAACAGCATGCCCCACAGAGCAGCGTCGATACCCTTGGTGATGTTGTCAGCACCCAGGCTCGGGCCGATGGTACGCTCTTCAGCGAAGTACATCGGGGCGGCCAGGCCACCGGCACGCAGCAGCAGCGCCAGTTCGGACGACTCACCCTGGCCGTTCAGGCCAGTGATGCGGAATTGAGCACCCAGCGGCGACTGGATGGTCGCCAGGCTGATGATCTTCTTCTCTTCTTTAAAGGTCTGTACCGGTACGTCTTTCTCGACGCCGTCAACCACTTGCTTGGTGTAGGTGGTGACAGGACGCTGCTCGATGAAGATCACCGCCATGCTGCGACCGACGTTGCTGCGGGTTGCGCGGCTCATCAGTTCGCCGCCGTGGCCATCCAGGCGGATGTTCACTTCAGGCGTACCGTGCTCGCCGAAACCGGCCTTGGCGTCGGTCACCTGGTCACCCGTAATGATCAAGCCACGCTCGATCAGTGCAGGTGGACGATTGCCTTCACGGAACTCGAACTCTTCTGCAGTAGCACGGGTAGCACCCGGCTCAGCCGCCAGGCGGAATTCCAGGTTGGCTGTTTTACCCAGGATACGCTTGGCTTCAGCGGTGTCCTGCACGCCCGGCAGTTCAACCACGATGCGGTTGGCACCCTGGCGCTGAACAATCGGCTCGGCCACACCCAGCTCGTTGACGCGGTTACGTACCGTGGTCAAGTTCTGCTTGATCGAGTATTCACGGATTTCCGCCAGCTTGGCCGGGGTCATCGCCAGACGCAGTACCGCCTGACCATTGAGGTCGGCCGGAACAATGTCGAAATCGTTGAAGTTCTTGCGAATCAGCGCACGGGCCTGTTCGCGGGTTGCTTCGTCAGCAAAGCCCAGCTGGATGGCACCGTTGAGCTGCGGCAGGCTGCGATAACGCAGGCGCTCTTTACGCAGCAGGCTCTTCACATCGCCTTCGTAGACTTTCAGGCGAGCGTCGAGGGCCTTGTCCATGTCCACTTCCAGCAGGAAGTGCACACCACCGGACAAGTCCAGACCCAGCTTCATCGGGTGTGCGCCGATCGCGCGCAGCCATTTTGGCGTGGTCTGTGCCAGGTTCAGTGCGACGACGTAGTCATCACCCATGACCTTGCGCACAACGTCTTTTGCCGGCAATTGGTCTTCTTGCTTGGTCAGGCGCAACAAGCCGCCCTTCGCATCAGCAGCCAAACTTGCCGCTTTAACCTGGATACCCGCGTCGGTGAGCGCTTTGCTCGCACGGTCCAGATCAGCCTGATTGACCTGCAGCGCAGTGCTGGCGCCAGTGATCTGGATAGCCGGGTCATCAGGATAGAGATTGGGAGCGGAATAAATAAAACCGATCGCCAGCACCGCCAGGATCAGTACGTATTTCCACAGAGGGTATTTGTTCAGCATCACGCCGCCCGCTTATAACGCGGGGCGCCTTGCGCGCCCCGTCGATTGGTAAAGGTTGTTACTTAAATCGCTTTGAGCGTGCCTTTTGGCAGCGTGGCAGCGATGGCGCCCTTCTGGAACTTCATTTCTACGGTGTCGGAGACTTCCAGAACCACGAAAGCGTCGGACACTTTAGTGATCTTGCCGGCGATGCCGCCAGTGGTCACGACTTCGTCGCCTTTCTGCAAGCTGCCCAGCAGGTTCTTCTGCTCTTTGGCGCGCTTGGCCTGTGGACGCCAGATCATCAGGTAGAAGATGACCAGGAAGCCGACCAGGAAAATCCACTCAAAACCACCGCCCATAGGACCGGCAGCGGCCGGTGCAGCGGCATCAGCCATGGCATTAGAGATAAAAAAGCTCATTTAGCACTCCAGTTGCAAATAGTGAATCTTAGGGTCGGAAAACTCAGTCCAAGGGCGGCACAGGCAGCCCGCGCTTGGCATAGAAGGCATCGACGAAGGCGGCCAATGTACCCTGTTGAATAGCCTCGCGCAAACCAGCCATCAGGACTTGGTAGTGACGCAAATTGTGGATGGTATTCAACATGCTACCCAGCATTTCCCCACACTTGTCCAGATGGTGCAGATAAGCGCGCGAGAAGTTCTGGCAGGTGTAGCAGTCACAGGTAGGATCCAGCGGCGATTCATCATGGCGATGGAACGCGTTACGGATCTTCAGCACGCCTGTATCGATGAACAGATGCCCATTGCGGGCATTACGGGTTGGCATCACGCAATCGAACATGTCCACACCGCGGCGCACACCCTCTACGAGATCCTCCGGTTTGCCAACGCCCATAAGGTAACGAGGTTTGTCAGCCGGCATCAGGCCCGGCAGGTAATCCAGCACCTTGATCATCTCGTGCTTGGGCTCGCCCACTGACAGACCGCCGATGGCCAGGCCGTCGAAACCGATCTTGTCCAGGCCTTCCAGCGAGCGCTTGCGCAAGCTTTCATGCATGCCGCCCTGCACGATACCGAACAGTGCAGCGGTGTTATCGCCATGGGCATTTTTCGAGCGCTGGGCCCAACGCAGCGACAGCTCCATGGAGATCCGCGCGACGTCTTCATCGGCCGGGTACGGCGTGCACTCGTCGAAAATCATCACGATGTCGGAGCCCAGGTCTCGCTGGACCTGCATCGACTCTTCCGGGCCCATGAACACTTTGGCGCCGTCCACCGGGGAGGCGAAGGTCACGCCCTCCTCCTTGATCTTGCGCATCGCGCCCAGGCTGAACACCTGGAAACCACCCGAGTCAGTGAGGATCGGGCCTTGCCACTTCATGAAGTCATGCAGGTCACCATGCTTCTTGATCACCTCGGTGCCCGGACGCAGCCACAGGTGGAAGGTGTTGCCGAGGATGATCTCGGCGCCGGTGGCGACGATGTCACGCGGCAGCATGCCTTTTACCGTGCCGTAGGTACCGACCGGCATAAAGGCCGGGGTCTCGACGGTACCGCGAGGGAAGGTCAAACGGCCGCGGCGAGCTTTACCATCCGTGGCCAGCAATTCAAACGACATACGACTCATGATTGTTCCTCTGGGCCGCGCGGCGCCGGATTACGGGTGATAAACATCGCATCACCGTAGCTGAAAAAACGGTATCCGTTATCGATGGCGGCTTGATA
This sequence comes from Pseudomonas sp. D4002, assembly GCF_013385665.1. Classification (NCBI taxonomy): domain Bacteria; kingdom Pseudomonadati; phylum Pseudomonadota; class Gammaproteobacteria; order Pseudomonadales; family Pseudomonadaceae; genus Pseudomonas; species Pseudomonas sp. D4002. The sequence goes on along the minus strand of NZ_JACAPN010000029.1, from coordinate 78,239 downwards.
AGCGGCCATGGTTTCGGGATAACCGGCAAATGCCGACACCAGCATCAACAGCGTGGATTCCGGCAAATGGAAATTGGTCACCAGGGCATCGACCACATGAAACGGCCGGCCCGGGTAGATAAAGATATCGGTGTCGCCACTGAACGGTTTGAGCACGCCATCGCGCGCCGCGCTTTCCAGCGACCGCACGCTGGTGGTACCGACCGCCACCACCCGCCCGCCGCGCGCCTTGCACGCTTCAACCGCATCCACGACGTCCTGGCTGACTTCCAGCCACTCGCTGTGCATATGGTGGTCTTCGATGTTATCCACACGCACCGGCTGAAACGTGCCGGCCCCCACGTGCAGGGTCACATAGGCCGTTTCAACGCCTTTGGCGGCAATCGCATCCAGCAGCGGCTGGTCGAAATGCAGCCCCGCCGTCGGTGCAGCCACCGCGCCCAGTCGCTGGGAATACACCGTCTGATAACGCTCGCGGTCCGAGTCTTCATCCGGGCGGTCTATATAAGGAGGCAACGGCATATGGCCGACGCGTTCCAGCAGCGGCAACACTTCCTCGGCAAACCCAAGCTCGAACAACGCATCATGACGGGCCAGCATTTCTGCTTCGCCACCGCCATCGATAAGGATCTTCGAACCCGGTTTCGGCGACTTGCTGGAGCGCACATGGGCCAGCACGCGATGGCTGTCCAGCACCCGCTCCACCAGAATTTCCAGCTTGCCGCCGGATACTTTCTGGCCAAAAAGGCGAGCCGGAATCACCCGGGTATTGTTGAAAACCATCAAGTCGCCCGGGCGCAAATGCTCAAGCAAATCAGTGAATTGACGGTGTGCGAGGGCACCGCTGACCCCGTCCAGGGTCAGCAGTCGACTGGCGCGACGCTCGGCCAAAGGATGGCGAGCGATCAGCGAATCAGGGAGCTCAAAAGTAAAGTCAGCAACGCGCATGATGGGGTTCGTCTAGCAGGGCCGGGAAGTCTAGCGGAAATAGTGAAAATTGACCATGAAACGTGATTGACCAACGGTAATCTCATCTCTATACTTCGCCGCCATTGAGCCCTGATGGCGGAATTGGTAGACGCGGCGGATTCAAAATCCGTTTTCGAAAGGAGTGGGAGTTCGAGTCTCCCTCGGGGCACCATCTTAAAAAAAGACCTTGAAATTCAAGGTCTTTTTTTTCGCCTGCAGGAAAGTGATGATGGGCGGGCGAACGCGAGAAAAGAGGAACCTTGGCCATGGAACAGACGCTGGAAGCTGTAGCGCTTTTTGCGCTCAAGCTGGTGCATGAGACCGAAGGCGCGAGCCCGATTCTGCGGGACGACCTGGTCATGGACGGCTATGAGCGGGAGGTGTTTGGCTTGCTGGTGCGCAAGGGCGATATCAATGCCATCCAGCATAAGATCGACGAGTGCCTGGCATTGGCCCTCGAATCCCTGGGCGGTGCACACACCGTGATGGGCCGCGAGCTGCAACGGCTTGCGGTGGATGCGCGCCAAGCGACGACACTCGAAGAACTCAATGCCCCGCTCAACGCACTCAAGGATTACCTGAAGGCGATCCTTTAACGCCTGCCTTCGACCGCCATGCGTACAGCCAGGCCCATCAGCACCGAGCCCATCAACCAGCGCTGTACGGTTTGCCAGACCGGTTTGCGGATGAAGAACCCCGCGATCGAGCCCGCCATCAGAGCGATCAGCCCGTTGACGCTCACGCTGATCATGATCTGCGTAAAGCCCAGTACCAGCGATTGCGACAGCACACTGGCGTGCCCGTTGGGGTCGATAAACTGGGGCAGCAACGACAGATACATCACTGCCACTTTGGGATTCAGCAGGTTGGTGACAAAGCCCATCATGAACAGCTTGCGCGGGCTGTCCTTGGGCAAGTCCCGCACTTGGAAGGGCGACCGGCCACCCGGCTTCACCGCCTGCCAGGCCAGGTAAACCAGATACAGCGCCCCGCCGAGCCGCAGCGCGTCGTAGGCATAGGGAACCGCCATCACCAACGCGGTGATACCCAATGCCGCGCAGAACATATAGACGACAAAACCCATCGCAACGCCGCCCAGGGAAATCAGCCCGGCCAATCGCCCCTGGCAGATCGACCGCGAAATGAGGTAAATCATGTTCGGGCCGGGCGTCAGTACCATGCCGAGCGAGATCAGGCCGTAGGCAAGCAGGCTGGAGAGTTCGGGCATGGTGTGGCTCCTTGACGACGTAAAACCTTGTGATGGCCGGCGGGTTGTTGGCGCCATGGTAGGTCGATAAAAGGAACGCCGTTAGATACAGATCCGCGAGCAAAACGTCATACACCGGTACCGGCATCTGCTGCACCACTCACCCAAGGAAAGGCACATGATCGACTTCAACAACAAAGGCTTCTTCAAGCTCAAGCAGAACAACGAATACGCCGAGCGCGTTTCGTCATTGCTGCTGGATGATGAGCAGGTCATCGATTCCTATAAGGCCATGCGCGATGGGGTGGTGTTCACCACCAAGCGCATCATCGCCGTGAACGTGCAAGGGATTACCGGCAGCAAAAAAGACTTCACGTCCCTGCCGTACAAAAACATCGTCGCGTATTCGGTGGAAACCTCCGGGACGTTCGATCTGGATTCGGAGCTGGAGATTTACTTTTCGGCGGTGGGGAAAGTGAAGTTTGAGTTCACGGGGAAGACGTCGATTGTTGAGATATCGAGGGTGATTTCCCGGCATGTGCTTTGAACCGTTACGAAAACTCCGCTTTTAAGGATTTCCCACTATGGGCCCAAAAACCGCAGAGCTAATCGATGTGCTTGAGGAACTTGCCATCCTGCTGGAAAGCGATGGGGACAATCACTGGAGCCGATGGATGCGTAAGGCCAAAACCTTATTGCAAGCATCCGATTACTCCGGAATCACCTATTTGCGCTCTGCATACGGCGGAATGGGCTCGTTCAATGACCTCGTTCTTGGACAAAGCAGCGAAGGCGGCGTTTTTTTCTGGAAGCCTGGATACAAGGAGTTGAACGACCGGTTGGACGGGTTACGTAATAAAGCCGCGCAGTTGGGCGCGCAGATACAGCGCTCTCAGGCAGAGTAAGCGTGCTTGAATCAATGTAGCGATTGCTAAAGTGACTTTTCCCACACCTCCCATCGAACAACGAGAATTTCAGGTTCTTCTCCGCTCTCATAGGCTCGCTTCCTTGCACAGGGAAGTGAGCAGCCATGACAGAGCGCGCGTATCCAATTACCGAAGAAGAGCAGCTGAAGCGGCGAATCCTGACGCCGCAGCCTAAGCAGATTCCGTATTCACCGTTCATTGATTTGTATGAAGCCCCTCCCGCGCCCACGCCTGAACCCGCGAGAATTCCAGGCCATGTATTCGCCAAGTCGTGCCAGTTGCCCGACGGGATCATCAGCTACAACAACCCCACCGGTTATGTGCCGCTTGAGCTGATCAAGGATTACGGCCACTTCACGCTGTTAGGCGGACGGGAAGTGGACAGCCAAGGCGGCGTTTCCCTCAGGAAAATCAGCGGTAGTGCCCTACCCGTTGGGCTTGGCCAGCTTGTGCTGCGCACATCCGCGTTGGAGTCCGCGGCTGCGGCGGTCGGTGCCGCCGCTGGGGGTTTGCTTGCAGGGCTGGTGGCGCTGGCCTGGCCGTCGGAGCTTGGCGACAGTGCGCTCTATAGCGAAGAGCAGCTTCGTCACCTGCAAAAAGCCCGTTCGCGGATGCGGTTGCATATCGAGCAACGCGCCGATGGGACGCTGAAGGGATATGGGTTTTACACCGGTAAAAATACCGACTGGCAGATGATCGATGTGGTGCAGTTTCAGAGTCGTGACAGTCAGTTCGTGGCGGATCTTGGCGAGGGTGTGGAGCTGATTTGGACGCCGGCCATTGATCCTGGCGACACCCTTGGCATACCGGCATTGGAGGCTGCACCACAAGCGCCGGTGATGTGGATTTATCCGCCGACGGAGGCGGCCAAACAGATGCTGGTGAACCCGATTTATCCGCCGGAGTATCGGGATTTTATTCTGGTTTTTTCGGTGGAGTCGGGGGTTCGGCCGCTGTATGTGGTGGTTAACGAACCACGAAAGGGGCTTAAAAACCCGGACCATGATTATTTCCCGGCCCCCAACGCTGCAGACATAACAGGCTTTCCAGGTCTGATAGACCAAAGACCCGTGACACCTAGAAAAGGCGGTAGCGGCTTACGCGAGCGCTGGATAGATGCCAAAGGGAGGAAAATATTTGAGTGGGATTCCAAGAAAGGCGAATTAGAAGTCTATCGAAACAGTGACCTTGCCCACCTAGGCGCATTCGATCCCTACACCGGTGAGCGCCGAGGTCGAGCAAAACCCGAACGCCGCATATACAGATAAGTGGAAAACACATCATGGTTATGAAAGTCAGATTGCGTTGGTACGACAAGCAAAGCAATTACGTGAAGGCAGATGAATACTCGGCAGATATTGATGACGCGGAGAGCTTTTTTGAAACACTAGGGTTGAGTCAAGAAACGGCGATATATGCGGACGTGTTCAACGTTCGCCCAAGCTGGATAGCGACTATCCAACCGCATTTCCAGCACGTAATTGAACCCGTGAACTTCGATTACCAAATCTCTTTCAGCTACCAAGGCACATGGCCGCCCCAATCCTCCAAGAAACCATAAAGGAATCCAATGAAAAAGCCCCCTCTCTACCGCTCAGTCAACACCCGCACGCACAACGTGCGTCACGGCAGTTGCCGCACCTACAGGCAACAACGCCATAGTAAAAGCGAAAAGAATTCCATGCTCAGCCGTGGATCAATGCATAGCCATCACCGGCACGGTCTCGATTACACGCCACTATTTCGGTTTCTTCTGTCCAAGGTCGGCCATCATTGGGATGGTGTGTTCAGCGAAGCCAACGCCCGCCTGGACCGCCCGGAACCTGTGTTCTGGATGGTTGCTCTGCATGAAAGCGACAAAAAAGAGTACGTACGAACGGACGAATCCAGTTACTACAGCGGCTTGTATGTCGACGAGGCTGGCCTGCTGCAAAAGGTTAACCCACAACTGACACCCGCGCTCATGAAGCCGTTTTGCAACTGCTGCACCCACACCTTCAACGGTGTGGTATTCCCACCGGTTCCACCCCACAGGCGCTAAAACTCAACCGCGCACACAACCCACCCACCTCCCGGTTATACAACTCCAACCGCCCCCCAATCTTCCCCACGATCATCTGCACAATCGCCAACCCCAACCCCGCCCCATTTGCATTCCCGCGGCTATAAAACCGCTCGAACAACCGCCCAATCTCCCCCTCATCAATCCCCGGCCCCGCATCCTCCACACACAGCTGCACCACGCCCGAATCCTCCTCCCGCACCACCACCCGCACCTCACTCCCCGCCGGCGAGAAATTCAGCGCATTGGTCACCAGGTTCTGCAGCGCAATCGCCAACGCTATCGGGTCCGTTTCAATCCAGCATTCCTCATCCCCTTCCAGCACCAACTCAACGCCTTTCTCCATCGCCAGGGGCGTCAGTTCCGCAAGTTCTTCGCGCACCAACTCCGTCAACGGCACACGCACTCGTACGGTGTTGTTCAACTGCGGCTCGATGCGCGCCATGGTCAGCAGTTGGCTGCCAATACGCGTCGCCCGGTCCACGCCATTCACCAGGAAGTCCAACGCCTCTCGCCGCTGCTCCTCGGTTTCCGCGCTCTGGGCGTTCTGCGCGTGAATGCGCAATATCGCCAACGGCGTGCGCAGTTCATGCGCCGCGTCCGCGATAAACCGACGCTCCCGCTCCAGCAGGTCATCCACCTGCACCAGCAGGCGGTTCAGCGCGGTTTGCATCGGTTCCAGGTCCGCCGGCAACGGTTCAAGTTGCAGCGGTCGCAACGTATTGCTGTCCCGCCCGCGAATGGCCTGGGCCATGGCGCGCAGGGGCTTGAGGCCCCAGCCGATGGTCAGCCAGATCAACAACGCCAGCAGCGGCACGCCAACCAGGATGGGCCAGAGGGTGTGGCGGATGATGCGCTGGATCACGTCCTGGCGAATGTCGTCGCGCTCGCCCACCCAGATCAGCAGGCCTTGTTGCATGTCGGCGAGCATGAACGCGCACCAGTCGTTGCCGTTTTCCATCAGGTCGTGAGGCCCGAGGGTGGTGGGCGGTGCGTTGAGGATCGGCGCGTCGGTGGAGCGCACCAGCAGTTGGCCGTCGGCGCGCCATACCTGGAAGGTCAGGCGGGTTTCGTAGGGGTGCGCGGCGCCGTCTTCGCCGACGCGGCTCATGGCTTGATCGAAAGCCTGGTAGAGGCGGTCCCAGTCGGCATCGCCGGGATCGCGCTGGCGCAGTACGCCTTGCAGCAAACGGGCGCTTTGGGCGAGTTGGGCGTCGTAGACTTCTTCGATTTCGTGGTGGCTGTCCCGCAGCACGAGCCAACTGATCAGGCCATCACCCAGCAGGATCAGCACCAGTACCGGAATGAGGATGCGCGCGCGGACCGAATTCATGGTTTGAGTTCCACCATGTAGCCCACGCCACGCACGGTGCGGATCAGTTCGGTGGAGAGTTTTTTGCGCAGGTTGTGGATAAGGACTTCGAGGGTGTTGCTTTCGACGCGGTCCTGCCAGCCGTACAGCGCGCGGGACAACCGCTCGCGGGTGACGACTTTGCCGGGGCGCACCATCAGTTGGTGCAGCAGTTGGTATTCCATCGGCGTGACCACAACGTCCTCGCCTTGATAACTGACCTGTTGGGTCACCGGGTCCAGGCTCACGCCCGCATGTTCCAGCAATGGCTGCGCCCGGCCCTGGCTGCGGCGCAACAGGGCGCGGACGCGGGCCTTGAATTCTTCGACATCGAAGGGTTTGACCAGGTAGTCGTCGGCGCCGGCGTCCAGGCCGGCGATGCGCTCGGCGGTGCCATCGCGGGCGGTAAGGATCAGCACCGGCAGGTCGTATTGCTCGGCGCGCAGGGTTTGCAGGAGTGAGAGGCCGTCGAGACGCGGCAGGCCGAGGTCGAGCAGCAGCAGGTCGAAGCTTTCGGTGCGTAACGCGTGCAAGGCGCTGACGCCATCCTGCAACCAGTCCAGGGTGTAGCCTTCGGCGCCCAGGGCCACGCGGATCCCTTGGCCAAGGGCACGATCATCTTCGACAAGGAGCAGGCGCATAACTGATTCTCTGGAGTAACCGGCGGCATGATGCCGTGTAACCGTCGAGGCTATTTCGGGAAAGATGTTACGGGCCGTTGCCAACTAAGCTTTCGCTAAGGTTGGTTTTGCACAGTGAAACCTCCTATGCCTGTTGAGAGTGTTTCTGTGCGCAACAAGCCTTTTTTCGACACGTTTTCGATACGCGCGCCTTTAACGATCTGCAGTCTGCTACTGGTGTTTCTAGTTGCCTGGACCAGTCACCCGCCCCACGTGCTGGCGCCGTTTGCCCAAGCTGGCAAGGACACGTCCCCTGCAGCGGCCGCCCCGCAATACAGCAGCCGCTTTGTCTCCTCGCAGCTCAATGACTTTGTGCATTCCTCCTCGGTCACCGCCCTGCCCGGCGGCGACCTGATGGCCGTGTGGTTTGCCGGGTCCCGCGAGGGCGCCGCCGATGTGCAGGTGCGCACCGCGCGCTTTGACGCGAAAAGCGCCGAGTGGGGCCCGGAGCAAGTATTGGCCACCCGTGAAAGCACCCGCGACGGCACGCACCGCTACATCCGCAAGCTGGGCAACCCGGTGATCGCCCTGGCACCGGACAATCGCCTGTGGATGTTCTACGTTTCGGTGTCGGTAGGCGGCTGGGCCACCAGCGCGATCAACGTGATGGTCTCGGATGACCTCGGGACGAACTGGTCGGCCCCTCGGCAACTGATCACCTCGCCATTCTTCAATATCAGCACGCTGGTGCGCGCCGCACCGGTATTCCACGCTGACGGTTCCATCGGCCTGCCGGTGTACCACGAGTTCATGGGCAAATTCGCCGAGTACCTGTACTTGAGCCCCGACGGTGCGGTGGTCGACAAATTCCGTATCAGCCGTGGGAAGAACTCGCTGCAGCCGACCATCGTCCCGCAGGACGGCCAACGCGCCATCGCCATGTTGCGTTACGCCGGCGAAACCCATCACCGAGTCCTCGCCAGTCGCACCGAAGACGCCGGCCAAACCTGGAGCGAGCCTTACCCATTGGAACCGTCCAATCCCAATTCCTCGCTGGCAGCCGTCAGCACTGAAGGCGACGGTTTGCTCGTGGCCCTCAACGACCTGCAGGACGGCCGCTTCAAGCTCAGCCTGTACGGCACCGATGCCAAGCTCAATCAGTGGCGCACCGTGGTGGAACTGGATCAATCCCCCGACCCCTTGGGCCAACCGTTCTCCCCCGAGGCCTACAAGGAAATCATCGGCGAAGGCTTCCGCGCCTCCAGCGGTGCCCTGCGCCTGCCGCTGGAACAACGCTTCCTCAGCAACCTGGATTACCGGGTGTGCAAGCCCCGTGGCTGCGATTTCGAATACGAGTACCCGTACTTCAGCCGCAGCCCGGACGGCATGTACCACCTGGTGTACTCGTGGAATAACACCTTTATCAAACATGTCAGCTTCAACGAAGCCTGGCTGTCGGAGCGCCTGTGATGGTTTCTGTATGGCAAGCGCATTTGAGTTTTGTGCTGTTGGGTTTTGTGCTGCTCAGCCTGTTGCGCGTCACAACACCCTGGCGCCCCTGGCTGCTGCCGGTGTTGGTGGTGGTGAGTTTTATCCCGGTCAACGAACTGCCGTTGGCGGCGTATGTGCGCAGCTTCACCGATGACCTGGCCATCAGCACCCTGGTGTTGCTGGCGTGGGTCAGCCTGTGCCGGTTGGGTGTGGTGCAGCCGCTCCAGCGCCCGCTGAAGGTCCAGGTGCTGCTGCTGTTTGGCATCCTGAGCTTGGTGCTGTACCCGGCAACGATGGGCCTGACGTACTTTGACCCCTACCGCTGGGGTTTCAACCCTCGGCCGATGATCGTGCTGATAGGCGCGGCAGCACTGTTGATGCTCTGGCTGCGTAATACGCTGGCGGTGTGGATGCTCGCGGCGGGCACCCTGGCGTTCGCGCTGCGGCTCAAGGCCTCGGAAAACTACTGGGACTATCTGATCGACCCACTGCTGACGGGCTACTGCCTGGTGGCCGGGTTGTGGATGCTGGCGATGGCTGCCTGGCGCCCTCTTTTAAAATTGCACAGAGGTCAATGATGGGATGGTTGCACTCGCGCCGCCTGCGCTACGGCGTGGGCGCGATCGGTTTGGTATTTGCGTTGCTGGCGGCACTGCGGCTGGTGTTTGTATGGGGATTTTCCGGGGTCGACCTGAGGGAGCCCGCACTGCTGGAAACCGTGGGCATCGGCCTGCGTTTCGACCTGCGCCTGGCGGTGCTGATCCTGTTGCCCCTGGCACTGCTCGCCTGGCTGCCACGCTGGAACCTGGTGACTGTCCCCGCCCTGCGCTGGCTGGCACGGGGTTATCTGCTGCTGGCGCTGGCCATCGTCGGGCTGGTGTACATCATCGACTTCGGCCACTACGCCTACCTCGGTGTGCGCATCAACGCCACGGTGCTGCGTTACCTGGAAGACGCGCAGATTTCACAACAGATGGTGTGGGAAACCTACCCGGTGCTGTGGATAACCTTGAGTTGGCTTGCCGCCGTCGGCCTATGGACCTACGCCCTGGTTCGCCTTGAACGCATCACCCTGGATGGCGAACGCAAACCCATTGGCAAGCTGGCCATCGCATCCGTGGCCACCGTCGGCGTGATCGCGGTATTGCTGGCCCTGCTCGGCCGCGTCGCCAACCTCAATATCGAAAATCCCGTGCCCCTGCGCTGGAGCGACGCGTTCTTTTCCGGCAACAACCAGATCGCCGCCGCGGGCCTCAACCCGGTGCTGTTTCTGTACGACACCCTCAAGGTCGGCCAGTCGCAATTCGATGAGGCGCGGGTGCGAGAGCATTACCCGCAAGTCGCGAATTATCTGGGGGTCAGCCAGCCCGACCCCGAGCAGTTGAACTTCGCCCGTGAACAAGCCGTGCAGCCTTATCGGCTCAAGGGCGAGCGCCCGCCGAACGTGATCTTCGTGATGCTCGAGTCCCTCGGCACCAGCGCCGTGGGCGCCTATGGCAACCCGCTGAACCCCACGCCGAACCTCGACAAGCTGGCGAAGGAAAGCTGGTTCTTCAAACACTTCTACGTGCCCGTCACCGGCACCGCCAAAACCGTGTGGGCGAGCATCACCGGCGTGCCCGACGTTACCCGCCAGGAGACGGCAACCCGCAACCCGCTGATCACCCGGCAACACACCTTGATCAATGCGTTCGAGGACTACCAGAAGCTCTACATGATCGGCGGCAATGCCGGCTGGGCGAATATCAACGCCTTGATCCGCCAGAGCATCGACGGCGTGAAGCTGTATGACGAAAGCCACTGGCGCTCGCCACGGGTGGACGTGTGGGGCGTTTCGGATCTGGACCTGTTCAAGGAAGGCGACGAACTGCTGCGGGCCATCCCCAAGGACCAACCGTTCTTCGCCTACCTGCAAACCTCCGGCAATCACCGCCCGTTCACCATCCCCAAGACCAACGATGGCTTCAAGGTGCATGACCTCACCGTGGAACAAGTCCAGGCCGCAGGCAGCCGCAGCGTCGAGCAGTACAACGCCGTGCGCCTGCTGGACTTCAACATCGGCCGCCTGATGGAAATCGCCAAGGCTGGCGGTTACTACGACAACACCATCTTCGTGTTTTTCGGCGACCACAACACCCGAATCAGCCAGATTCCGCACATGGCGCCGGCATTCGAGCAGCTTGGGCTGGAAAGCAACAACGTGCCGATGATGATCCACGCGCCCGGCCTGCAACCCCGGGTGATCGAAGAAGCCGTCGGCCTGGCGGACCTGCTGCCGACCGTGGCCGGCATGGCGGGCATACCGTTCCGCAATGGCGCGATGGGCCGGGATATCCAGCAACCTGCGCCGGAAGGCGAGCGCGTGGTGCCGCTGGTATTGCGCGAGGGCACGTTCCCGCTGATCGGCGGCGTGACCAAGGACTTCCTGCTGCAAATGGAGCACGACGGCAGCTCGCCGACCCTGCATGACCTGGCGTCGCAAACGCCGAGGGACAATGTGGCTCAGCAGTATCCCGAGGAGTTTGAGCGGTTGCAGGGGCTGACCCGTGGCCTGCATGAGAGTGCGCGATTGATGTTGTTCCGGAACGTGCGCTGAAGTCACCTGACGGTTGGGCTGTACTATCGGCCCAGCCAATCCATCCCCACAATCTATCGATTTGAGGTCCACCTCACCCTCCCCGACTATGGCGGCACTTCCAATAACAAAAACCAGGAACCCGCCATGACTGCCCGCTTCCACAACCCGGTAGACACCCGCTTCGGCTGGGGCTGCCTGCAAGAACTCGCCGCTCTTACCGAAGGCCAGACCGTCGCCCTCGTGACCTTTCCCGAAGCCCGCGGGCTCGGTTTGGTAGACCGCATCCAGGACCTGCTGGGTGAGCGCCTGGTGTACGTCATTGAAGACGTACAGCCCAACCCTGACGTGGCCCAACTGCGCGACACCTACGAGCGTTTCTGGCTGCAGGCCGGTGACTGCCAGGTGGTGGTCGCCGTCGGCGGTGGCAGTGCAATTGATACGGCAAAGGCCTTGATCGTCGGCACAGATTCCGGGAATTTCGACGAGCTGCTGGCGTTGCTGGCCACCGGTAAACCTTTCGCGCCGGCCCGCCACAAGCTGTTGATTGCCGCACCGACCACCGCCGGCACCGGCAGCGAAGTCACGCCATGGGCGACGATCTGGGACTCCGCCAGCCTCAAGAAGTATTCGCTGCACCTGGACTGCACCTGGCCGACAGTGGCGATCATCGACCCGCAGTTGATGCTGACGGTGCCGGCCGGGGTCACGGTGTCCACCGGGCTGGATGCCTTGTCCCATGCGCTGGAATCGATCTGGAACGTCAACGCCAACCCGGTCTCGGACACCTTCGCCATCTCCGCCATCGAAGACATCCTGGAATGCCTGCCGCGCTTGCGGCGTGACCTCGGCAACCAGGAATTGCGCTCGCGCATGGCCTTGGCGGCGCTGAAAGCCGGCCTGGCTTTTTCCAACACCAAGACCGCCCTCGCCCACTCCATCTCTTATGAGATGACTCTGCACCACGGCCTGCCCCATGGCATCGCCTGTTCCTTCACTTTGCCGCTGGTACTGGGCCTGGCATGGGGGCACGACGCCGCGCGGGACCGCACTCTGCAACGGGTATTCGGCACCGACCTGCAGCAGGCCCAGGCGCAGCTGCGCGACTTCCTCCACAGCCTGGACGTGAAGACCGAATTTGCCGACTACGGCGTGAATGCCACCGAGGCCGAGGCGATGATCCGCTTCGCCCTGCAAGGCGCACGCGGCAAGAATTTCATCGGCGCGCAAGCGGCCTAGACTCACCGTAATTCAGTCGTTTCCTGTTGCACCTATCAAGAGTGCCCCCCAGCGGCTGCGGTCGCCGGGGCGAATAACAATAAGGAAAACATCATGAATCGTGCACACGTGCTGCCTGTTCCTGCCGTCCGTACCTCATCGTTTCGCGTAGCCCAGTGGCGCATGCTGCTGGCGGCGATGTTTTGTTATCTGTTTTTCTACACCGGCCGCCAGACCTTCGGCTTTGCCATCCCCGGGATCCAGGCCGAGTTCGGCCTGACCAAGGAAACCCTCGGCTGGGCCTCCGCGGCGATGCTTTGGGCCTACGCGATTGGCCAGGCGATCAACGGCAACCTCGCCGACAAGTTCGGCGGCCGCCGCATCATGACCCTGGGCGCGGTGCTGTCCTGCGCGGCCAACTGGGTCACCAGTTTCGCCAGCGGCTTTGCCGGGCTGATCCTGCCGTGGGGCATCAACGGTTACTTCCAGGCCCTCGGCTGGGCACCCGGCAGCCGGCTGATTTCCAATTGGTGGAGCGCCGGCGAGCGCGGCAAGGTGTATGGCTTTTATGTGTTCGCGGCCGGGTGCGCCTCGGTCCTGTCGTACGTCACCTCCATCGTGGTGCTGGAAGTGTTCCAACTGGAATGGCGCTGGATCTTCCGCCTGCCGGTGCTGTTGATGTTGGCGGGCGGCATTATTTTCTACCTGGTGGCCCGCGAGCGGCCTCAAGACATGGGCTTCGAGCCCCTGGCCGATACTGGCGTGGCGAATGCCGAAGACAAGAATCATGAAGTGGCCCACGGCGAAGTCGAATCCTCGGCGCAGCGCTACAAGGCGGTGCTGAAAAATCCGCGGCTGATCATCGCCGCGATCTCCCTGGGTTTCCAGAACGCCGCCCGCTACGGCCTGATCGTCTGGGTGCCGGTGCACTTCCTCGGGGCCAACTGGAAAAGCGGCGACAGCATGATCGACCCCAAGTGGATCACCGTGGCCCTGCCGGTGGGCATGGCCATCGGCGCCCTGAGCAACGGCTGGGTCTCGGACAAGCTGTTCGGCTCCAAACGCTACCTGGCGATCATGCTCTACATGTTCCTCGGCGCCGCCACCAGCCTGTGGATGTGGAGTTTGCCGCCCCACAGCGCAATCGGCCTGGTAGCGTTGTTCCTCTGCGGGTTCTTCGTGTATGGCCCGGCGTCGAGTTTCTGGGCGCTGTGCCCGGACCTGGTCGGCGCCAAGCGTGCGGGTACGGCCACGGGCGTGATGAATTTCTCATCCTATCTGTTCGCCGGCCTGGCGGAACCGCTGATCGGCAGTATGCTCGACAGTACCGGCAATACCTCGCTGATCTTCATCGTCGTGACCTCGGCCTGCCTGTGCAGCGCAGCGGTGGCGTTGTTTATCCGACGTTGATGACCGGCCCGGCGGACCTCAGGAACAGGACTCGTTATGTACCAGTACCACAAGTGGCTGCGCTCGTTTCATGCGGTGGCGAAGACCGGCAGTTTCACCCTCGCCGCCGAATACCTGAGCGTCGGCCAGCCGACGGTCAGCGAGCAGGTCAACGGGCTGGAGAAGCAGTTCTCGGTGGAGCTGTTCCACCGTCGCGGGCGGTTTATCGAGATGAGTGCCGCCGGGCACACCCTTTACGGGATCACCCAGGGGCTGTTCGGCCAGGAGGATGAAGCCATGCAACTGTTGCAGAGTTTCAAGCAGCGCAAGACCGGACTGCTGCGCCTGGGCGCGGTGTCGCCGCCGATCGCGATGAACCTGACCTACGAGCTGATGCAGCGCCACCCGGACATCGAACTGGAAACCTCGTTTTCCCCGGAAAAGGAAACCCTGGACCGGCTCTTCAACTTCGATATCGACGTGGCGATCCTGGCCCTTTCGGAGTTCGACCAGCGCTTCGATACCCAGCTGTACCGGCGCTATCCGATTATTGCGGTGGTGCGCGATGACCACCCGTGGGCCCGGCAGAAAGAGGTGCACGTGGAACAGATCAGCCGCGAAAAGTGGGTGATGCGCGAGAAAAGCTCACGCACCCGGCAACTGGTGGAAGAAAGCTGCAAGCGCCAGGGCATCGCCGTGAACTGCGTGATGCAGCTGAACAGTCGCGAAGCCATTGTGCACGCGATCACCAAGGGCATCGGCATCGGCTTTGTGTCTGCCGTGGAATACGCCGAAACCCCGGGCACCACGCCGATCACCTTCGTCGACCATCCGTTTTTCATCGACTACCACTTGTGTTGCCTGGGCATCCGCCGCAACCGACCGATGATCGCCGAGCTATTCGAGGCCAGCCCGATCCCGGCCACCTGATCGTCTTGACCGTTTAAACCCTCACCAGGCGCTTACCTCTTCTTTGAGAGAGGGACGGCCTGCTCACACCTGAAAATGGAGACTTGCCATGCACTACCAACAACCTTCCAAGCTGCAAGCCGTGGTCCTGGACTGGGCCGGCACCGTCGTCGACTTCGGTTCCTTCGCCCCCACGCAGATTTTTGTCGAGGCGTTCGGCGAGTTCGGCGTCGCCGTTTCCCTGGAGGAAGCCCGCGGCCCGATGGGCATGGGCAAGTGGGATCACATCCGCACCTTGTGCAACCTGCCGCAGATTGCCGAGCGTTATCGGGCGGTGTTTGATCGCTTGCCGACTGACGAGGATGTCACCGCACTGTATGAACGCTTCATGCCGTTGCAGATCGAGAAAATCGCGCTGCACTCGGCGGTCATTCCCGGCGCCCTTGAGGCGATTAACACCCTGCGCGCGCAGGGCTTGAAGATTGGCTCCTGCTCCGGGTACCCGGCGGTGGTGATGGCCAAGGTGGTCGAGCTGGCGCGACAGAACGGCTACGTCGCCGACCATGTGGTGGCGACCGACGAAGTGCCCAACGGGCGCCCGCATCCGGCGCAGGCACTGGCCAACGTGATTGCCCTGGGGGTCAGCGATGTGGCCGCGTGCGTGAAGGTCGACGACACCTGGCCGGGGATCCTGGAAGGCCGTAGCGCCGGCATGTGGACGGTGGCGTTGACCTGTTCCGGCAACGCACTGGGTTTGACCTACGAGCAATACAAGGCGCTGCCTGCTGCTGAGCTGGCGCTGGAACGTGCGCGCATTACACAGATGTTCGAGGGCTCGCGGCCGCATTACCTGATCGACACCATCGTCGAACTGCCGGCGGTGATCGACGATATCAATGCGCGTTTGGCGCGCGGAGAAACGCCGCAGGGTTCTTGATGGGCCGATGGGGTCAGTGCGCTGACCCCACACTGCGGCCTATCGCCCTGCGACAAGCTGCTCGCTAAGTATCCACAGCCGCTGCGCCAACCCGGTATCCACCGCCCACGGCCTGACACCCAACTGCTCTTCCGATTCCGCACTCACTGCCGCCGCCACATCACAGTTCTCGCAATAGACCCCGCCCATTCCCGCCAACTGCCCACTCACCGCGCACCACACACTGGTGGCCGCGCCTTGCTCCGGGGTTTTCATGTTCCGCTCAGGGTCGATCACCGGTTTCCCGTGCTCGTCGACATAGCCTGATGCCTGCAAGACTTCAGGCTTCATGTGCCGCACCAGATCGGTAATGATTCCACCGGGATGCACCGCAAAAGCCCTTACCCCACTCGCCGCACCGAGCGTATCCAGATGCACGGCAAACAGCGCATTGGCAGTCTTGGACTGACCGTAGGCCCTCCATGGATCGTAGGCCTGGCGCTCGAAATTCCAGTCGTCAAAGTCGACGGCGCCGTGCACATGCCCCCGTGAGGACAGCGTCACCACCCGTGCACCTTCGGCGCGCTGCAAGGCCGGCCACAGGCGCTGGGTAAGCAGGAAATGCCCGAGATGGTTGGTCGCAAACTGAGATTCGTAGCCCTGGGCATTGCGGCTCAGCGGCGGCGCCATGATGCCCGCGTTATTGATCAGCAGGTGCAGCGGGCAGCCTGTCGCCAGAAAGCGCTCGGCAAACTGTTCGATGGACTGGGCGTCCATCAAGTCCAGGGGTTCAAGTTGCTGCTGTGGGTAAGGTTTGAGTGCGGCGCGTGCCTTGGCCAGGTCACGGGCCGGGACGATCACGCGGGCGCCCGCGGCAGCCAGGGTACGGGCGGTGACCAGGCCAATGCCGGAGTAGCCGCCCGTGACAATCGCCACCTTGCCCGAGAGATCGACGCCCCGGATGACTTCGGCGGCGGTGGTTGCTGCTCCATAGCCGCTGTGGATCGGTTTTTGTACTGTGGGCATGACAGAGTCTCCATTGTACGTGTGGTTAACACGCTACCCCTCGAAAGCCGTACTCTGAATACTCGAACATCCCGTTTACATGCGTAAAAGTACGAATATGCCCAGCGACCCGTTTTCCGAGATTCTCACGTTCGTGAATGCCCAATCGGTGATGACCGGCGGCTTCAGCGCGGGCGGCGCCTGGGCCCTGCGTTTTCCCGCGCCGGACAAGATCAAGTTTTTCGGGGTGGTGAAGGGGCAGTGCTGGTTGTGGATGGATGGCGAACTGGCGCCGGTGTTGATTGAGGCGGGCGATGTGTTCCTGCTGTGTGCGCAACGCTCGTTTGTGCTTGCAGGCGATGTGTCGGTCGCGCCTTTGGAAGCGCGGCAATTATTCGCTGACGCCGGCCGCTTCCCGCAAATCGGTGACGGCCAGGGCTGTGTGCAAATCGGCGGCTACGTGCAACTGGACCCGGAGAGTGGCGGCCTGCTGGCCAACGCGCTGCCGCCCCTGATCCACGTGCGAGCCACGTCGCCGCAAGCGACAATCGTGCAATGGCTACTCGGCCAGTTGGCACATGAGGGGCAAGCCAATTTGCTCGGGGCAAGCTTGGCGTCGGCGCAACTGGCGCAGTTGATGTTTATCCAGATCCTGCGGGCCTATGTCGAGACCTCGGGCGTATTACCCGAAGGCTGGCTGCGCACGGTCAGCGACAAGCGCCTGGCCCCCGCGCTGCGCTTGATACACAGCGAGCCGGGGCGTGCCTGGACACTGGAAGACCTGGCTACGGCGGCTGCGATGTCGCGCACCACCTTTTCGCACTACTTCAAGAGCGTTGCCGGGGTACCACCGTTGGCGTACCTGACCGAGTGGCGCATGCGCCTTGCGCAACGAGCGTTGCGCGAGGGGAATCTGTCAGTGGGCGTGTTAGCGCAGTCGTTGGGGTACGGTTCTGAAAGTGCGTTCAGCAACGCCTTCAAGCGAGTGACAGGAAAGGCCCCGAGGCATTATCGGGACGCGTGCCGTCAATCCAGTAGCGCGGCGCCCTTGAGCAGCGCGTAAAGCCCTTCCGGTACCAGTGGCGACTGCGCGGTGAAGCTTGAGCTGCCCTTCCAACTCACCTTGAACGCAAAACCGTTGCTTTCAGCACCGTCAAGATACGGCTGCTCGTATAGGCTCTGATCCGCAAATTGACCATCGTAGACCTGGACGATCTCGTGTCCGGGGTGGCCGTCGTAGGTAAAGATGCTTTCAAGCGTGCCGAGCAGGCGCAGGCTGTGAATCGGCTGCGCCAGTTCCTCCTGGACTTCTCGCACGATGGCCTCGGCGCTGTGTTCACCGAATTCGATGCCACCACCGATGGGGCGAAAGACTGTCTGCTGTTTCACCGCATCCTGGAATTCGTGAACCAGAATTCGACCGTTGCGGTGAAAAATGCAAAGGGCAAGTGCCCGGATACGCGGTGCGACCATGCTGAAATCCTTGTCTTGGAGTCGGTGCTTATTGCGCCTGGAACGTGGCGAGGTACGCCAGCAAGTTGTCGATCTTCTCCTGATCACTGATCCCCCAGAAAATCATCCGAGTGCCGCTCACCACCTTTTTCGGCGCCTCGATATAGGCGGCCAGCTTGTCCCGCGTCCAGACCACGCCTGAATTTTTCATCGCATCTGAATACTGATAGTCAGTGGTGGTGCCAGCCGGTCGACCAATGATGCCGTTGAGTTGCGGCCCGAAACCGCCCCGTGCATTTTCGCCGACGCTATGGCAACCGCCACAGGTTTTGCTGAATAACTTTCCACCGGCTTCGGCGTCTCCCGCCGCCGCTGCCGGCAGGCTGACGAGACCGGCAATCAGGGCGAGGCTGAATAATACGACGTACTTCATGGGTAACTTTCCATCCGTTGTGCCGGTTCAGCTGGGGACTTGCCATGACATGGCACAGCGACTGCCCGGCGCAAAACCGTGACGATACTCCTCGCGCAGAGCCTCTGCCAAACGATGATCCGGCGCCAGCGAGCGCTCTGGCTGAAATCCCAGCCGCTGGTAGAACGGGGCATTCCAGGGCACATCGCGAAACGTGGTGAGGGTGACGGCCCGCAACAGGCGCAAACTTGCCTCATTCATCACGGCCTCAAGCAATTGCCGCCCTGCGCCACGGCCCTGCATGACCTGCGCCACCGACAGTTCATGGATGTGCAGGTCGTCATCAAACATCTGTGCACTGAGAAAACCCTGGACCTGGCCAGCAGTATCCACCGCCACCCAACACGTACCCAACGCGATCAACTGCAGATGACGTTCAACACTCATGACCTCGGCATCGGCCAGCCAGCTCAAGGATTCGATCGCACGAAAGGACTGGGCCGCACTGCGCTCTATTGCAGGTAAACACACTGCGTCGGGTGCGGCGGCAAGTCGGATAACAGTCAGCATGAGGCAACCCGGGATCGTTGAAACACCTGAGATTAACATCTGGAAACAGCCACTCAATTGATATCACCCCACCACTCTGCTTGCATGCCCGCTCCTCTCGGCACAGCGGTTCAGGAGACAAGCGATGAAAACCATGGTGGTCGGTGCAAGCAAAGGATTGGGCAGGGCCTTGATGGAAGGGCTGGGCGGGGTTGGGGATACGCTGATCGGGGTGTCCCGCAGTCGCCCTGATCCCTTGATGTGCAGCACTGGCGCCGAGGTGCGCTGGGTGGAAGCAGACCTTGGCATGCCTGGCCAAGCGGCGCACGTCATCGAGCAGGCGGTGGCGGCAGGCGGGCTGGACACACTGATCTATAACCTGGGCATCTGGGAGGCGCGGGCGTTTGATCCGGCGTACAGCTTTCTCACCGACGAGGACACGCAACTGGAAGCCATCGTCAGTTGCAACATCACCGCACCGCTGTTGTTGATCAAGCGGCTGCTGCCGGTGTTATTGAAGAGCCCACAGCCGCGCATCATCCTCACAGGCTCGACCTCGGGACTGCCCCAGAGCGGCCGGCCCGAAGTGGCGTTCGGCGCCTCGAAATTCGCCTTGCGCGGCATCGCCGATGCGCTGCGTGAAGGCTATCGCCAGCAGCGCCTGGGCGTCACTTGCCTGAACCTGGGCTATCTGAATACCGAAGATTCCTTGAGCACCTCACGCACCCAGGCCGAACAGCGCGGTGAGGGCCAATTGATTCCGGTGCATGACGTGGTGCAGGTGGTGCGTATGGTCTTGAGCCTGTCCGGCGCCAGTTTCGTCAAGGAGCTGACATTGCCGGCGCTGCTGGATGAACGCTTCTAGCAGGTTTCGCCAGTGGAGCGCCCTGCCCTGACGCAATTCAAAGACAACCAAATGACCACCCATCGCAAAAAAAACATCCAATCGAACCTAATCAACGGCGCCCCACTCCACCTTACTTAACCCGGATGGTGGAGTAAGGATCATGGCTCAGCCATCGATATTGGTGCTGGAAGACGACGAAATCATTCGCTCGTTGATGGTAGATGTACTGGAGGATTTCGGCGCGGTGGTGACCTCGTTCCCGTCCGCAGACGAAGGAATGATTTTTCTTGAACGGGCCAGTGATCCGGTAGACTTGATTGTCAGCGATATCCAGATGCCCGGCCTGCTCAATGGCTACGACTTGAGCAAAGTAGTCGCCCATCGCTGGCCGACGCTGCCGGTGGTGCTGACCTCGGGCAACACCGCAATGGCCTCGCAGTTGGGCAGCACCGTGCGGTTCCTGCCCAAGCCGTGGACCACCAAGCGCCTGATCGACTGCGTGCAGTCGGCCCTGGTGCAGGGTTCGCCCATGCACTGATAGCATCGCGATATCAGCCAAGGCGAACTTCACGGCGACTCCTGCGGTCAGTTATTAAGCAACCTTACATGGCCAGCAGGCCCCCAGTTCGAGTTTACTGAATGCATTCACAGGCCCATGACGTTGGTGCGCCCCCTGTACTTGAAGCCCTGCGCTCGGGTACCGCTTTACTGCACGTCGCCCTGGAAAAGCGCTTGCCGTTTTTCTCCCCGCAGCTCGATCACACTCGGTATAAACGCCTGCTCCAGGCCTATTACGGGTTCTACAACCCTCTGGAAACGACGCTGCACGACAGCGGCTTGATACCCGTGGGGTTTGATCAGGTGCTGCGTCGCAAAGCTCCCACCTTGCTGACGGATCTTCACGCCCTGGGCCTGGACGCCCGAGCCATCGCCGCCCTTCCCCATTGCCTGTCGCTACCGCTCCTCGACACGCCGGCCGCCTGCCTGGGCGCGCTGTATGTGTTGGAAGGCGCCACCCTGGGCGGGCAGATCCTGCGCCGGGAAATGGCCCAGCGCCTGGGACTGGATGCCGACAACGGCGGCGCGTTTCTCAACGTGTACGGCGCTGAAACCGGTCGGCGCTGGAAAGACTTTCTCGACTACCTGAGCCATGTGCCCCTCGATGCGCACGCCAAACTGCGCGCCGTGAACGCGGCCCGCTCGACATTCAGCTGCTTTGAGCAATGGCTCGACAGCCAGGAGGTACTGCTATGAAACCCGAAGATTTTGAAGAGTTGCTTGCCAACTGTGCAGACGAACCCATCCGCTTCCCGGGGGCCATCCAGCCCCACGGTGCGCTGCTGACCCTGTCCGAGCCGGACCTGCATATCGTGCAGGTGAGCGCCAACGTAGCCGAACTGTTCAACCACTCACCGGAATCCCTGCTGGGCCAGCCGCTGCACACATTGATCGGCATTGAACATGCCGAAGCCGTCCGGGCCATGGTCACGCAAAACAGCTTTTTCGACGCCGCACCGCTGCACATGACCCTCAACGGCGCCGAGTTCGAAGGCTTGCTGCACCGCCATCAGGATGTGCTGGTGCTGGAGTTCGAACCACGGCTCAAGGACTTCCAGCCGCGGGCACTCAATGGCCGGACCAGCAACCTGGGCAAGATGCTGCAACGCCTGCAGGCGGCGAAAACCCTGCAAGCCTTGTATGAAATCAGCGTCAACGAAATCCAGGCCATGACCGGCTACGACCGGGTGCTGATTTATCGTTTCGAAGAGGAAGGCCACGGCCAGGTGATCGCCGAAGCGTCCGCCCCGTCGATGGAATTGTTCAACGGCCTGTTCTTCCCGGCGTCTGACATCCCCGAACAAGCCCGGGAGCTGTACCGCACCAATTGGCTGCGGATCATCCCCAATGCCGATTACGAGGCAGTGCCGCTGGTGCCCAGGTTGCGCCCGGACACCGGCCAGCCCCTGGACCTGAGCTTCGCCACCCTGCGCAGCGTGTCGCCGATTCACTGCCAGTACATGAAAAACATGGGGGTGCTGTCGTCCATGAGCATCTCCCTGATGGCGGGCGACAAACTCTGGGGCCTGATCAGTTGCGGCAACCGCCAGCCGCTGCTGGTGCCCAATGATTTGCGCACCGCGTGCCAGACCATCGGCCAGGTGCTGTCGTTGCAGATCAGCGCCATGGAGGCCCTGGACCTAAGCCGCCAGCGCGAAGAAAAAGTCGAGGCCCTGGCCTTGCTCAGCCAGGCCATGCAGGCCTCGCCCGCAAACGTCTTCGATGGCTTGGCGCAGCGTCCGCAATTGCTGATGGACCTGACCCTCGCAGGCGGTGTGGCGATCATCGAAGACAAGCAACTGCACCGTTACGGCAATTGCCCGGAACCTGCGCAGATTCGCGCCCTGCACAAGTGGCTGCAAGAGACCGGGCAGCCGGTGTTTGCCAGCCATAACCTGGCCTCGGTTTACCCGCCGGCGGCTGAATACCAGCACGTAGCCAGTGGCGTGCTGGCCATGAGCTTGCCCAAGCCGGTGGACAACGGCGTGTTGTGGTTTCGTCCCGAAGTGAAGGAAAACATCAACTGGAGCGGCGACCCGAACAAACCCCTGGACCTGGAAAGCACCGACGCGGGCCTGCACCTTCGCCCACGCACCTCGTTTGAAATCTGGAAGGTGGAGATGGCCGGCATTTCCACCAAATGGAGCCACGGTGACCGCTTCGCCGCCAACGACCTGCGCCGCTCGGCCCTGGAAAATGACCTGGCCCGCCAGGTGCTGCGTGAACAACAGGCGGTGCGCGCCCGGGATGAACTGGTGGCGGTGGTTTCCCACGACCTGCGCAACCCGATGACGGTGATCTCGATGCTCTGCGGCATGATGCAAAAGGCCTTCAGTTCCGATGGCCCACACACCTCGCGACGGATTTCCTCGGCCATCGATACCATGCAACAAGCCGCCGGGCGCATGAATGTGCTGCTGGAAGATTTGCTCGACACCTCGAAGATCGAAGCCGGGCGCTACACCGTCAAGCCGGTGGCCCTGGACGTGAGCCAGATGTTCGAGGAGGCCTATTCACTGCTCGCGCCCCTGGCGATGGAAAAGGGCATCGACCTGTCCTTCAATGCCGAACCCGGGCTGCAAATACATGCCGACCCGGAACGGTTGTTCCAGGTGCTGTCGAACCTGATCGGCAACGCCATCAAGTTCACCCCGCGCCAGGGCAATATCGGCATCAGTGCGTTGAGCAATGGCGAAGAGATTGTGTTTTCGGTGCGTGACTCCGGCGAAGGGATCGCCCCTGATCAGTTGCCTCACGTGTTTGATCGCTACTGGACGCAAACCGAAAACAATCCCACCGGCAGCGGCCTGGGCTTGTACATCACCCAAGGCATCGTGCAGGCCCACGGCGGGCGGATCGAGGCTGAGAGTGAGTTGGGGCGAGGCAGCGAATTTCGGTTTACGGTGCCCAAGCCGGCTTGAAACGGCGCCTCATCGAGACGGCGAAGCATATGGAAACCCAAAGGCCCGGAACGCCGGACCGGGCCAGGGCCACTGATCAGGACGCACTCAAAGGGAGGTGAATGCGCACACTTCACGTCCTTTCTAATGAGAGCCAAAATCTATGTCCTTTCCAATCATTGGCAGCGCTTTCCATATCCAATCCTTCAATGGGCCCACTCATTCGCCTCAAGCCACTCAACCCGTCCAACCTGTTCAGCCGGCCCCCAAACCAAACGATGAGCCCTCGCGTAGCAGTTCCAACCAGCAAAGTTTTCAGTCGAACAGCAGTAATCTGAGCGGTTTGGGACCCAATTTGCTCTGACCGTTAAGCCTTCCTAAACCGGCAACACCACCACGGCGGCCAACCCGCCGCACGGGCGATTTTCCAGGGTCAGCGTTCCACCGTGTTCCAGGACGATCGCCCGTGCCGTGGAGAGTCCCAAACCGACACCCCCGGTACTTTTATTGCGTGAACCTTCCAGACGAAAGAACGGCAGAAACACCTGCTCATGCTGCTCCTGCGGGATGCCCGGGCCAAGGTCCAGCACCCGCACCGTCACCCTTCCCGGGCTCTGTTGCAGCTCAATCTCCGGCGCCAGCCCGTAGTGGATCGCATTGTCCATCAGGTTGGTCATCACTCGCTTGAGCCCCAGCGGACGACCGAAATACACCAGCCGTGGCGGGCCATTGAAGCCGATGTCGATGGACTGGTCGCGGTAGTCGTCAATCAGCGTTTGCAGCAACTCCGCAAGGTCCAGTTGGGTGGCCTGTTCCAGGCGCGCATCGTCGCGAAAGAATTCCAGCGCGGTGTTGATCATCGCCTGCATCTCGTCGACATCCCGGAACAGGCGGTGCTGCTGGTCGGCATCTTCGATGAATTCCCCCCGCAGGCGCAGGCGGGTCAGCGGCGCACGCAGGTCATGGGAAATCGCGGCGAGCATCTGGGTGCGGTCCTGGATGAAGTGCTGCAACTGCGCCTGCATGCCGTTGAACGCGAGAATCGCCTGGCGGATTTCCTGGGGGCCGACCGGCTCGATAGGCGGCGCACGAAAGTCGGCGCCGAAACGTCGCACACCCTGGGCGAAATATTGCAGCGGCCGGGCCAGGCGCCGGGTGGCGATCAGCGTGACCAGCGCGGTGGAAATCAGTACCAGCATCAGCACGATCAGGCTTCGCGGGCCTTCCGCCAGGCCCCAACTGCGCGACGGCGCGCTGAACATCAGCCAGGATTCATCCACCAACTGCACCACCAGCGCATAGCGCCCGCCGGGGCCAGGCCAGTCGGACGGTTCGTAGGCTTCCATTCGCCGCTCCGGCCCCTTGAGCAGCTGCTTGAACACCTGGTCGGAGTGAAACCCCGGGTCTTCCAGAACCGGCACATCAATGCCTGTGCGGGTGGCCGACCAACTCACCTTGAAGCTGTCATCGGCCACTGCCCGAGTCAGTTGGGCGCGCTGGGACGGCTCTGCCGCTTCGATCATCCGCACGATCACCGCGACCTTCTCCAACAGGCCGGTTTCACCCAACGGCGGCCTGGCCCAAACGCCAGCCAGTTGCACAAACAGCGCATTGAAGGCCAGCGCTGTGAGCATCGCAATCAGGATGGTCAGGGCAATCCAGCGGGCCACGGTGTCCCGAGGTTTGAAGCGGCTCATGAGCGGGTCACCGCGACGGTGAACTGGTAACCACCGTTGCGCACCGTACGAATCATCGCCGGGCGCTTGGTGTCGAACTCCAGCTTGCGTCGCAGGCGGCTGACCTGCACGTCGATGCTGCGGTCGAACGCGTCGTGGCTATGGCCCCGCGCCAGGTTCAGCAATTGCTCGCGAGTGAGCACGCGCTGCGGGTGTTCGACGAACACCAGCAGCAGGTCGAACTCCCCGGACGACAACGGGATCATCACCTGGTCCGGCGAGCGCAACTCACGGCGCGTCAGGTCCAGTTGCCAGCCGGCGAAACGAATCAGCGGGCGCGACACGTCGCCCAACGTCGGCCGGTTTTCACCCGCCCGACGCAGTACGGCGCGCACCCGGGCAAGTAATTCACGGGCATCGAAAGGTTTGCTCAGGTAATCATCGGCGCCCATTTCCAGGCCCACCACGCGATCACTCAGTTCGCCCATGGCGGTCAGCATGATCACCGGTGTTGCGTATTGCTGGCGCAGGCGCTGGCACAGCAACAGGCCGTTATCCCCCGGCAGCATCAGGTCGAGGATGATCAGGTCGGCAGGTGTACGCTCCATGGCCGCCCACAGCTCGGCGCCATTGGCGGCGGTCTCGACCGTGTAGCCATGTTGCAGGAAGAATTTCTTCAGCAGGGCGAGGACCTCGAGGTCATCGTCCACGATTAAAAGATGGCTCACCGATGGGCATCACTTGGTCTTGTCGATGCACCATCTAAAACCATTCGACGCGGCCCGTCATATATTTCAATCGTGCAATAAAGCGTCAACGGCGCAATAAAGCAGACATCTTTGCGCAAGCTGCGGCTGCCAGCATCGGCTTCCTTTTCCCGGAGACTGACCCCATGCGCTCGCTGACGTACCCCCAGCACCTGGCTCGCCAGGCGGTGTTGTTGCTGACTGTGTCTTACCTCACAGGCTGCGCGAGCCCGGCCAACGTAACGAGTACCACACGCTGCGCACAGGTTTCCTACCCGGTGTATGACCCCGCCGAACCAGTCAACCGGGGCGTGTTCGCCTTCAACCGCGCGGTGGATGACTACGCCCTGGCGCCTGTAGCCCGAGGCTACCGATACATGCCGGAGTTTTTCCAGCAGGGTGTGCATAACTTCGCCAGCAACTTCAGCGAACCCAAGGTCTTCATCAACGACCTGCTGCAAGGCAACCCACGGCGCTCGATCAACACCCTGGGACGTTTTGCGGTGAACACCACCGTGGGGATCGTCGGCTTGATTGATGTCTCGGACCCGCTGGGCATCCCTCGCCACACCGCCGACTTCGGCCAGACCTTTGGCGTGTGGGGGATTGGCAACGGGCCGATTGTCGAACTGCCGTTGCTGGGCACCGGCAACAGCCGCGATGCGGCGGGCAAGGTCCTGAACTTCCTGGTGGCGCCGCTGGGCGACAGCGATACCGTGCAAACCCTGGGCACCATCAGCCTGGTGGGTGGCACAGTGGACACGCGCGCCTCGTTGCTGCCGCTGACCGACAGCCTGCAAAAGCTGCCGGACTACTACAGTGCCTTGCGTAACGTGGTGGCCGAACACCGCGCGGCCTTTGTGCTGGAGGGCAAGCAGGGGGCGACGTCGCCTCAGGCCGATAATTGTGCACAGGGAGCCGGCGATGATTTCTGAATCAAGCTCACTGGTCCTGCAACGTCAGGTTCGTAAACGCGGGACCAGCGCCCTGCTCTGCCGGGAGACCCGCCTGAGCCTGTCGTCGGAGCAGGGCCGCCTGGTGCTGAGCCGCTATGTCGAACGGTACAGCCCGCAGGGTGTGCGCTGGGTCGAGCGCCAGCACAGTGTGGCCCTGGCCGAAGTGCTGCGCTGGATGATTGCCGAAGGCGAGACCTGCGCCACGCAGTCATGATTTGAGATGAAAGGTTTATAGCCCGGGCCAGTGGGCGCCGGGTAATTTGCGGCTCGCCCGGGTATCGCGCCTTAACAAAACGCTGACATTCAATGCGTTACCTTTTCGGCCCAACCTTGCCCAGAGCCGTTGCCTTGATGCCTCACCCCGACACACTTCCCGCTGTACTCGCCGGCCCGTTGCTGCGACGCCTGGAACCGCGGCGCCTGGTGATGTGGCTGGTGGGAAGTCGTCCCCTGGCATTGACCCTGAGGCTGCAAGTCGCCCAAGGCGCGGCGCTCGATATCGAGTTGGACGCCAGCCAATGCAAGGTGGTGCCCGTCGGGCGCCAGGCCTTTATCCACCTGATCGACGTACCGCTGGCGGAAGCCCTGCCCCAGGACGTGAGCATAGGCTACGACCTGCTGGTAAACCGTGCCGGTATCGCCGAATGGGCGCCGCACCTGCTCTACCCGGGCGCACAAGGCCCGCATTTCGTCCTGCACAGCCGCATCCACCAATTGGTCCACGGTTCCTGCCGCAAGCCCCATCACAGCGCAGCCGACGGTTTGCTGTGTGTCGACCGGCTGCTGGCCGCATCGAACACCCTGGAGGAACGCCCGGCCTTGTTGATGATGAGTGGCGACCAGGTCTACGCCGACGATGTCGCGGGGCCGATGCTGCGGGCCATTCATGCGCTGATCACGCGCCTCGGCCTGTTCGACGAACACCTCGACGGTGCCGTCGTCGACAACAGCGCCGCGCTTTATGAGCATGCCGCCAGCTACTACCATCGAGCCGACCTGTTGCCCGCCCTGAAGAGCAACGAGACCCTGCGCGAGCGTTTTTTTGGCGGGGTGAAGAAGCCTATTTTCACCAGCAGCAGCGCCGACAACCACCTGGTGACTTTTGCCGAAGTCATGGCGATGTACCTGCTGGCGTGGTCGCCCGTACCGTGGCAGCTGATCACACCGCAAGCGCCGCAACTGCGCGCCGAAGGGCACGTACGCTATGGGCACGAGCAAGTGCAGATCGACACGTTCCGTGGCGGCCTGGGTGGCGTGGCCAGGGTGTTCGCCCACCTCTCCTGCCTGATGATCTTCGACGATCACGACATCACCGACGACTGGAACCTCAGCGCCCAATGGGAAGAAACCGCCTACGGGCATCCGTTCTCCAAGCGCATCATCGGCAACGCACTGCTGGCCTACATGCTGTGCCAGGGCTGGGGCAATAACCCGGATGCGTTCGATACGGTGATCGGCAAAACCCTGGCGCTCACCACACAGGCCCACGACAACTACCTGCAGCCTGACGCTCAAGATGAGCTGGTGGATGACCTGCTGAAGTTCCAGCAATGGCATTACGTGCTGCCCACCACCCCCGCACTGGTAGTGCTCGACACCCGTACCCGGCGCTGGCGCAGCGAGTTCAACCTCAAGCAACCCTCCGGCCTGCTGGACTGGGAAGCACTGAGCGAACTGCAACAGGAGCTGCTGGATCACCCTTGCGCGATAATCGTTTCACCGGCGCCGATCTTCGGCGTCAAACTGATCGAAACCGTGCAGAAGGCCTTCAGCTGGTGCGGCTACCCGCTGCTGGTGGACGCGGAAAACTGGATGGCCCACCGCGGCGCAGCACAGGTGATCCTCAACATCTTTCGTCACTCCCGCACACCGGGCAACTACGTGATCCTCTCGGGAGACGTGCACTACTCGTTCGTCTATGAAGTGCTGATTCGCCACCGCAATGCCGGTCCAAAAATCTGGCAGATCACCAGCAGCGGCATCAAGAACGAATTCCCGCCGCGCTTGCTGGAATGGTTCGACCGTCTCAATCGATGGCTCTACTCACCGCGCTCACCGCTGAACTGGTTCACCCGTCGCCGACTCATGCAGGTAGTGCCGCATATTCCGGAACACGCTGAAGCGGGCGAACGGCTCTGGAATTCTGCCGGGATCGGGCAGGTGTTTTTTAACCGGCAGGGGCAGCCTGAGGCGATTTATCAGCACAATGCCAATGGGGCGCCCAGGACCAGGATGGCGGCGCCTGATCAGAAGCTGAACCCAAGCAAGTAGTGGCTTTTAGCCACACTCTCACTAGACCAAAGACCCCCTTCTAAGCGCCAAGGCGCCGTTGTACAGTACCGCCAGCCACGGAGTATCGGCATCAATTTTGGCTGGCCCCAGGAGCCAGTCCACGCAGGGAGTGCGCAATGGACGATACATCCGGCAGCGAACCGTCAAGGAAGGACTTTTGCGACCTTAACGCCGACATGCTGCATGCCATCATGGAGCTGGTCAGCGACGGGATCTGGGACTGGAACGCCAACACCGGGTTCGTCTACCGCAACCCCGGCTGGTACGAAATGCTCGGCTATGCCCATCACTCCCTGGAAAACAGCGTATTCACCTGGGAAAACGTGATTCATCCCGATGACTATCCCCAAGTGATGGTGCTGTTTGATAACTACATCAACCGCCGCACCACTCACTATCAAGCCGAATACCGCTGCCGCAAGAAAGACGGCTCCTACCTGTGGATCGAAGACCGCGGCTACGTGATCGCACGTAACGACGACGGCTCGGTGGCACGCATGGTCGGCGCCCACCGCAGTATCCAGGCGCGCAAACAGTCCATCGAACAGCTGGAGCGCCGCAATCAATCCCTTGAAGCCCTGGTGGCCGAGCGCACCCGCGAGCTGTCGCGGGTCAATCAACAACTGCAGTTGCAACTGGACGAGAATCGCTCCCTGGCCGAACGCGACGCCTTGACTCGCGTGGCCAATCGTTACCGCCTTGAACGCGTCCTGCTGGAAGAGTGCGCTCGCGCCCAACGGTTTCGCCTGCCGCTGTCGCTGATCGCCATGGACATTGACGACTTCAAGCCCATCAACGATCAGCACGGCCATGCCGTAGGCGATGAAACCCTGGTGCGCGTGGTGGAATGCCTGGAGGCCTGCATTCGCCACGGCGACTTGCTGGCCCGCTGGGGCGGCGATGAATTCATGGTCATCGTGCCCAAAAGCACGTTGGAGACCGCGCGGGAATTGGCCGAGCGGATGCGCTGTGCGCTCAAGGACTTGCCCGCCGTGGGCAGCTTCAAAGTGACGTTGAGCCTCGGCGTGGTAGAGCGACGCAACGATGAGTCACCCGCCTGCCTGATGGCCAGGGCCGATCAGGCGTTGTATCGCTCCAAGGCGGCGGGCAAGGACACGGTTTCTTCGTGAAACCTCAGCGAACCGGCGGCGCGTACTGGATCCCGCCGTTGCTCCACAGGGCATTAAGGCCGCGCTTGATCTTCAGCACGCTGCCCTGGCCGATGTTGCGCTCGAACACCTCGCTGTAGTTGCCCACTTGCTTGACGATCTGCACGACCCAGTCCTTGCGCAGTTTCAGGTCCTTGCCGTAGTCACCGTCTGCGCCGAGCAAACGGGCGACGTCCGGGTTCTTGCTGGACTTGGCTTGCTCTTCAACGTTCTGCGAAGTGATGCCCATTTCCTCGGCATTGAGCATGGCGAACAACGTCCATTTGACGATGCTGAACCACTCGTCGTCGCCCTTGCGCACCAGCGGGCCCAATGGCTCCTTGGAAATCACTTCCGGCAACACCACGAACTCATCCGGGTGAGCCATCTTGATCCGCTGGGCGTACAGCCCCGACTGGTCGGTAGTAAGCACGTCGCAGCGGCCCGCTTCGAGGCCCTTGGCACTTTCGTCAGCAGTGTCGAAGGTAATCGGCGTGTACTTCAGGCCGTTGGCGCGGAAGTAATCCGAGACGTTCAGCTCGGTGGTGGTGCCGGCCTGGATGCAGATGGTCGCGCCGTCCAGGTCCTTGGCGCTCTTCACACCGAGCTTGGTGTTCACCAGGAACCCGATGCCGTCGTAGTAGGTCACGCCGGTGAACACCATGCCCATGCCCGCGTCACGGGAACTGGTCCAGGTGGTGTTGCGGGAAATCAGGTCGATCTCGCCGGATTGCAACGCAGTGAAACGCTCCTTGGCGGTCAACTGGCTGAACTTCACTTTCGACGCGTCACCAAAGAGTGCTGCGGCGACGGCGTGGCACACGTCCACATCAATGCCGGTCATCTTGCCGTTGGCGTCCGGCACGCCAAAACCCGGTAACCCATCACTGACCCCACACTGGATAAAACCCTTCTTCTGGATCGCATCCAGGGTCGCCCCCGCGTGTGCGCTTGCGGCCAGCCCCAATAGTGCTGCGGCGGTGAATGCCGCCAACGTGGATTTCATGTGCTTCATGCAAGGCGCTCCCTGTCGGTCTTTATTATTCGGCGCCACAAACCCGCGCCGTTTATAGTGTTGCCGGTCAGTATCAACGGCTTTACACCTTGGCCACAAACGACGTTTAGGCAAAGGCTCCTTCCGATTTGGAATGAACTTCTCATGATCTCGAAACGCTTGACCCCTTCGATGACCGCCCTGCAGTGCTTCGAAGCCGCCGCCCGCCACCTGAGTTTCACCCGCGCTGCCGAAGAACTGCACCTGACCCAGAGCGCGGTGAGCAAGCAGGTGGCACAGCTCGAAGAGATGCTCTGCCACCCGCTGTTCCAGCGGGTACGCCAGCGTTTGTACCTGTCGCCGGCGGGCTCGCTGTACCTGGAGGAAGTACGCAAGATCCTCAACCAGGTGGATATTTCCAGCCGCTACATCCTCACCTACGGTGGCGAGACCGAAGTGCTGCGCATCGCCACCCAGCCGACCTTCGGTGACCGCTGGCTGGTGCCCAAGCTCAAGGATTTTGCCGCGCGCCATCCCAATATCCACCTGGACGTGCGCAACGAACTGGAGCCGTTCGACGTGTTGCAGGCCAAGGCGGATATCGCGTTTTTCTTCGGCCAGGGAGCGTGGCCGGGGGCGACTTGCATCGAGTTGTTTCGCGAAGCCGTGGTGCCGGTCTGTGCCCCCGGGTTTGTTGCCGCTGGCAGCGACGCCTCGTCCCGCCACACCTTGCTGCAATGCACCTCGCGCCCGGAAGCCTGGCACGAGTGGTTTCTGGAACAGGGCCTGCACTCGCAAAACAGCTACCACGGGCCGCGTTTCGACACGTTCTACATGTGCATCCGCGCCGCGCAATCGGGGTACGGCGTGGCGTTGGTGCCACAGTATCTGGTGGCCGAGGAATTGGCGAACGCCAGCCTGATGATCCCCTGGGATTACAGAATGCCGAGTGCCGGCGCGCACTTTATCGCCCATGCCGAACATGCCGGGGAGATCCCGAAAGTGAAGGCGTTCCTGAACTGGATGGTGGATGTGGCGAGGGAGCTTGCTCCCTCGCCATAGCACATCCCGACTTTTAATAATGACCCGGCGACTTTATTTCGTTTGCGGGGCAAGGCGGCTCACGGCTTAGATAAAAGGACGCATCCTATTCTTGAGTCCCGGATCCATGAGCCGCGAAACCATCAGCCAGTCGATTTCCATCGTCCACCCCATCAGCCTCAGCCATGGCCGGAACGCCGAAGTCTGGGACACCACCGGCAAGCGCTTCATCGATTTCGTCGGCGGCATCGGCGTGCTCAACCTGGGCCACTGCCACCCGCGTGTGGTGGAGGCGATCCGCGACCAGGCCACCAGGCTCACCCACTACGCCTTCAATGCTGCGCCTCACGCGCCCTACATCGAACTGATGGACCGTCTTACTGCATTCATCCCGGTGGATTACCCGGTCAGTGGCATGCTCACCAACAGTGGTGCGGAAGCGGCGGAAAACGCCCTGAAAATTGTCCGCGGCGCCACTGGCCGCACCGCCGTCATCGCCTTTGACGGTGCGTTTCACGGGCGCACGCTGGCGACGCTCAATCTCAACGGCAAGGTGGCGCCCTACAAGCAAAAAGTCGGCGTATTGCCGGGGCCGGTGTTCCACCTGCCCTACCCCAGCCGCGACAACGGCGTGACCTGCGGCGAAGCACTCAAGGCGATGGACCGCCTGTTCAGCGTGGAAATCGACGTCGACGACGTGGCCTGTTTCATCATCGAACCCGTGCAGGGCGAAGGTGGTTTCCTGGCGCTGGACGTGGAATTTGCCCAGGCCCTGCGACGCTTCTGCGATGAGAAAAACATCCTGTTGATTGCCGATGAAATCCAGTCCGGCTTCGGCCGCACCGGCCAGCGCTTCGCCTTCTCACGCCTGGGCATCGAACCGGACCTGATCCTGCTGGGCAAAAGCATCGCCGGCGGTGTGCCGTTGGGTGCGGTGGTGGGTCGCAAGACATTGCTCGACAACCTGCCCAAAGGCGGCCTCGGCGGCACCTACTCCGGTAACCCGATTGCCTGCGCGGCGGCCTTGGCCACCCTGGATGAAATGACGGACGAGCACCTGCAAGGTTGGGGCACGCAGCAGGAAGAAGCGATCGTCAGTCGCTATGAATCATGGTGTTCGAAAAGGCTCTCCCCCTACCTCGGCCGCTTGACCGGCGTGGGCGCCATGCGTGGCATCGAACTGGCCAACGCCGACGGCAGCCCGGCGCCACAACAACTGACCCAGCTGCTGGCACTGGCCCGCGAGGCGGGTTTGTTGCTGATGCCCAGCGGCAAATCGCGGCATATCATCCGCCTGCTGGCGCCGTTGACGATTGAAGCGGCGGTGCTGGAGGAAGGGCTGGATATTCTTGAAGAGTGTTTGGCGAAGTTGGCTTAAAAACCAGAAAGCCCGGCGGGAAGCCGGGCTTCGAACGGAAAACGTCAGTGGACGAGTCGGGCGACGCCAAAGGCGATGGCAGACAAGGCGCCAGCTGTTCCGACAAACCATTTCAGCAGTCGGGTTTCCAACGATTGCATATCCGTTCTGAAATTGGCGATTGAGAGATCCAACCTGGAGGTTGCTTCGAGCAGGTCGATTTTGGTCTGCATCAGATCGGACTTGGTGGCCATGTGCTCCTGCATGCCATCCAGCTTCGTCTCGACGCGCTCCAATCTTGCCTCAACTTGTGAAATACGCTTTTCCAAATCGTTTTCTCCTCCGTTGCCCCCACCGCCTGCGCCGCCTTTGCGGTCGTAGCCTGATGACGAACCTTGACGGTACTCCTGGCGAAGATAGCTCACATTATCCTTGAGGTCATTCGCCATTTCAGGCCTCCTTCTTTTGGGTCAAAGCATTCAGTCCATCAGCTACACCTTCCATGCAGTCGATAAACTCATTCAGCTTCACCCATGCTTCATCTGCCGCCTGTTTTACATCCACGTCTTCACTATGTTTGAGCGCACCGGACAAGCTAATGATGCCGGAGCCGAGCCTAGCAATTGCACTGTGATACTGACCGAGAATAATGACTAGTTCCCCGGCTGTTACGGCCTTTGCCTCACCTACGTTGTCGTCGCCTTCCATGTCGACCCCCCATCTGTTTTGGTGACGCAGATAACCACGCCCTCAAACACAAACCAACGCACAGATTGCTACCAAATCCGACGATCCAGCGCACTATTACCAATTCCGAAAGAATCCATCTTCCGTTTAGCCCTTTCTCTCCCCGCGCCAGGGCTTTATCCTTGTCAGCAACAAACTGAAACGTTTCATCATTCCACCAAACCATCGACCGCCCGTGTTCAACGCCCTTGTGCGAACGCGCCAGGCCGCTGTTTGCGTTTCAAAACCATAAAATATTAAGACCCCATTTTGCCTATGCCTGCTTTCCCAAACCTGCGCCTGTGCGCTGCGCTGTTACCGTTCGGCCTGATCAACTGTGCCCAGGCCGCACCTGCCTTTGACGCTGAATCACCGTGGATGCTGGGTGATTTCGGCGGCACTCGGACAGCGCTGTCTCAACAAGGCTACGACTTCAAATTCGACTACACCGGCGAAATGGGCAGCAACCTGCACGGCGGCTCGGATCACGACCGCACTGCGCGCTACAGCGACCAATTCGGCCTGGGCACGCACCTGGATCTGCAGAAGATCCTCGGCTGGCACGACGCCGAGTTCCAGTTGACGGTGACCGAGCGCAGCGGCAACAACATCACCAATGACCGGGTCAACGATCCGCGTGTGGGCGGGTTTACCTCGTCCCAGGAAGTCTGGGGCCGTGGCCAGACCTGGCGCCTGACGCAGATGTGGTACCAGCAGAAATTCTTCGACCAGAAGCTCGACATCAAGGCCGGGCGCTTTGGCGAAGGTGAAGACTTCAACAGCTTCCCCTGCGACTTCCAGAACCTCGCATTCTGCGGCTCGCAGGTCGGTAACTGGGTTGGCAGCATCTGGTACAACTGGCCGGTGAGCCAGTGGGCGTTGCGGGTCAAATATCACCTGACGCCCGAGTTGTACGCCCAGGTCGGCGCCTACGAACAGAACCCGTCCAACCTCGATCGCGGCAACGGCTTCAAGCTCAGCGGCAGCGGCACCCAAGGCGCCCTGCTCCCGGTTGAGCTGGTGTGGACGCCTACGCTGAACGGCCTGCCCGGCGAATACCGCGCCGGCTACTACTACAGCAGCGCCAAGGCCAGCGATGTGTATAAAGACCGCAACGACCAGCCGGCAGCCCTCAGCGGCGAGGCCTATCGCAGCGCCTCCAGCAAGCACGGGGTGTGGCTGGGGGTGCAGCAGCAAGTCACCAGCCTGGCCAGCGACCATTCGCGGGGCTTGAACGTGTTCGCCAACGGCACGATGCACGACAAGAAAACCAACGCTGTGGATAACTACGTGCAAGCCGGCGTGGTCTACAAGGGCCTGTTCGACGCCCGCGCCAAGGACGATATCGGTTTCGCCGTGGCCCGGGTGCACGTCAACCCGGCCTACCGCAAGAATGCCGAGGCAAGCAACCAGGCCCACGCGGTATACGACTTCGATGACCCATCCTACCTGCCGATTCAACACACGGAATACAGCGCTGAGCTCTATTACGGCATCCATGTCACCCAGTGGCTGACGGTGCGCCCGAACCTGCAATACATCCGTCACCCCGGAGCCGTGGCCCAGGTGGATGACGCGCTCATCGGCGGGATCAAGCTGCAAAGCTCATTCTGACGTTGTAAGTAAATTCTGAAGAAAACGAATTAGCCCTGAACCAAGCCTGCGCCGGAACGTCATCTACAGTGAACTGTGCGCAATCAATTCAAAACGTAACGGAGAACCACACTATGAGCACTGATGGTGCTTCAAGTCCAAGTCGCCTGCTGCCCAGGCTGCTGGGGATCTTGCTGCTGATAATGGGCCTGGCCTTGTTGGCCGGGGGGATCAAGCTGAGCATGCTCGGCGGGTCGCTGTATTACCTGCTGGCCGGTCTCGGCATCACCGTCACAGGCCTGTTGCTGCTGGCTACACGCCGTGCGGCGCTGGGCTTGTACGCACTGGTGCTGTTTGCCAGCACCGTATGGGCGCTGTGGGAAGTCGGCCTGGACTGGTGGCAACTGGTACCGCGCCTGGCCCTGCTGTTTGCCCTCGGCATCGTCATGCTGCTCCCGTGGTTCCGCCGTCCGTTGCTGCGTGGCCAAGCCTCGCCGCTGGGCACTGGCGCGCTGAGCGTCGCCGTCGTACTGGCCGGCGCCGCTGCATTGGCCAGCCAATTCACCGACCCGGGCGCCATGGTCAAGAAAGGCCAGCTGGACCGCGATGCGGTACCGGGCATGGCCAGCACTGCGCCGGCCCAGGCTGATGGTGACTGGAACTCCTATGGCCGTTCGGCCTTCGGTGATCGTTACTCGCCACTCGCACAGATCACTCCGGAAAACGCCCACAAGCTGGTTCCAGCCTGGACCTTCCGTACGGGCGACATCCCTGGCCCAGGCGATCCCGGTGAAACCACCGCGGAAAACACCCCGCTGAAAGTCAACGGCATGCTCTACGTGTGCACGCCTCACAGCCAGGTGATTGCCCTGGACCCGGACACCGGCAAGGAAATCTGGCGTTTCGACCCGAAGATCAGCAGCGAAGGTGCTGCCAACTTCAAGGGTTGGGCGCACATGACCTGCCGTGGCGTGTCGTATCACGATGACGCGGTCTATGCCTCGGAACAGAGCCCGACTGGCAGCGCCAGCCCGGCCGCCGCGCCGAATGCCTGCCCGAAACGCATCTTCGTCCCTACCGCCGACACCCGTCTGATCGCCCTGAACGCCGACACCGGCAAGATGTGCGAAGACTTCGGTGACAAAGGCCAGATCGACTTGCGTGCCAACATCGGCACCTTCGCCCCGGGCGGTTACTACTCCACCTCGCCACCGGCCGTTACCAAGAACCTGGTGGTAATCGGCGGTCACGTGACCGACAACGTCTCCACCGACGAGCCTAGCGGCGTGATCCGTGCGTTCGACGTGCACACCGGCAAGCTGGTGTGGAATTGGGACAGCGGCAACCCGGACGACACCACCCCGTTGGCCGAGGGCAAGACTTACACCCGCAACTCGCCAAACATGTGGTCGATGTTCGCGGTGGACGAAAAACTCGGCATGCTCTACCTGCCGATGGGTAACCAGATGCCCGACCAGTACGGCGGCGACCGGACTCCGGACTCCGAGAAGTACAGCGCCGGCCTGACTGCCCTGGACATCGACAGCGGCCACGTGAAGTGGACCTTCCAGTTCACTCACCATGACCTGTGGGACATGGACGTGGGCGGCCAGCCTTCGCTGATCGACATCAAGACCGCTGACGGCGTCAAGCAAGCGGTAATGGCGTCGACCAAGCAAGGCAGCATCTACGTGATCGACCGCTCGAACGGTCAGCCTGTAGTGCCGATCAATGAAATCCCTGTACCGCAAGGCGCAGTGGCCGGCGATCACACCGCACCGACCCAACCGAAGTCCGACCTGAACTTCATGCCACCGCCCCTCAAGGAGCGTGACATGTGGGGCGTGACGCCGTTCGACCAGATGCTGTGCCGGATTGACTTCAAATCCATGCGCTACGACGGTCCGTTCACCCCGCCATCGCTGCAGGGCTCGATCGTTTACCCAGGTA
The DNA here is from genome assembly GCF_013385665.1 of Pseudomonas sp. D4002. Classification (NCBI taxonomy): domain Bacteria; kingdom Pseudomonadati; phylum Pseudomonadota; class Gammaproteobacteria; order Pseudomonadales; family Pseudomonadaceae; genus Pseudomonas; species Pseudomonas sp. D4002. Next base: position 40,404 of record NZ_JACAPN010000029.1, on the reverse strand, counting down.
ACTTCGGCGTGTTCGACTGGGGTGGCATTTCCGTCGACCCGGTTCGCCAGATCGCGTTCGTGAACCCAAGCTACATGGCGTTCAAATCGAAACTGATCCCGGCCGCCGACATTGCCAAGCAAGGTCCGCGGGTCAGCGAAACCGAAGGCGTGCAGCCGAACAAAGGCGCGCCATACGGTGTGATCCTCGAAGCCATGCTGTCGCCACTGGGCCTGCCGTGCCAGGCGCCGGCGTGGGGTTATGTGGCCGCGGTCGACCTGACCAACCACCAGACCATCTGGATGCACAAGAACGGCACCGTGCGTGACAGCTCGCCGGTTCCGATTCCACTGACCATGGGCGTGCCAAGCCTGGGCGGGACTTTTACCACCGCCGGTGGCGTGTCCTTCCTCAGCGGTACCCTTGACCAGTACCTGCGTGCCTATGACGTGAAAAACGGCAAGCAGTTGTGGGAAGGCCGCCTGCCAGCAGGCGCGCAAACCACACCAATGACCTACACCGGCAAGGACGGCAAGCAGTACGTGCTGGTCATGGCCGGCGGTCATGGTTCCCTGGGCACCAAGCAGGGTGACTATGTGATGGCGTTCAAACTGCCGGATTAAGCAAAACCGGCAGTAAGAAAAAGGCGGCTACCTAAGTGGGTAGCCGCCTTTTTTTATGCGTGAAATAAAGCGATCCGATAGCGCCAATGTATTTAAAAGTTTACTCGGAAAAGTCCTATACCTCCCCAAAAGTCTTTCCCTCAACTTTGGCCCTGCGCCATCCGACGCTCACTGTCGCCAGTAAATCCCCAGCCAAACAAACGTTATCTATATGACGTGCTGTAACTACCATGGAGTTTTCATCATGACGGACCTCAACAGCGTTGAATCAATACCTGCAGTCCCGCATAGCCAGGCGCCCGGGATCCTGGCGCTTGAGCAACTCGACACACTCAGCCTGGAAAAACTTATTCGCGGAGAAATACTTGCCATCCGGGTACCTGACTACGCGAATGAACAAACCAGCGAAGTACTAAATAAACATATCAACGAAACGGCGACGCTCCAGGAATATAACCACGAGACCTATGAGCACGGAAAAGTTGTCCAGCATTTCTATGGTGTCCATCGCTGGGGAACACCGTTCAACTCCACCTACGGCAAGGCCGCAGACAGCTATTCGCAACAGAAATACTACGCAGACGCCACCCACATGCGCTGCGTGATCGATGACCTCTGTGCCCCGCGCAAACCACCCATCCATCTACTGATGGAGCATATCCGGCAGGTGTGGCCAGAAGGTGCGACAACCGCGGCGTTCCAGGGCCAGCCGATGTTCTGCGGCATTATCCGCGCCATGTTCCCGGAGACAGCCCACCTCTCCGAAACAGTCCCCCATGTCGATTGCCTGCCCTTGTCGATTGCCGAACTGGAACATCAATTCAGCGCGAATATTTACCTCGAAGTACCACCTTCGGGAGGTGAACTGGTCATTTGGGATACCGAGGCGTTTACCTACGACGAGGTCATCCGTTTCGAAGGGGCGGAACTGCCCGAAGATCGTTTGCAAAAACCGCTGCGCATCCAGCCGCAGAAAAACGAACTGGTGATTATCAATACTCGCCGTCCCCATGCCATTTGCGGTTTCGATTCAGGCAAGCGCATCAGCATCCAGTCGTTTATCGGCTATACCACTGGCCAGCCGTTTTACTTCTGGTGCTAACGCCTTTATTTCTCTTCCTGACGGACACCCTGATATGACACCTGAAGAATTCCGCCGACATGGCCACGCCATGATCGACCTGATTGCAGACTATCGACAAAACATCGAGCAACGCGGTGTGCAACCCACCACGGCCCCGGGCGAAATCAGGTCCGCATTGCCGGCCAGCCCGCCTGAGACAGCCGAACCGTTCGAACAGATCATGGGCGACGTCGAAACACTGATCATGCCCGGTCTGTTGCATTGGCAGCATCCAAGCTTCTTCGGGTTCTTCCCGTCGAATGTGGAACTGTCCTCCGTCCTCGGCGATTGCTTGAGTACCGGCCTGGGCGTGGTGGGATTGTCGTGGCAATCGAGCCCGGCCCTGACCGAAATCGAGGAAGTCACCACCGATTGGCTGCGCGACATGATCGGCCTGAGCGCCAACTGGAGCGGAGTGATCCAGGACTCGGCCTCGACCTCCACCCTGGTGGCGCTGATCAGCGCCCGCGAACGCAGCTCCAACTACGCGCTGATGCACGATGGCCTGCAAAACAGCGGCGCCCCCTTGATCGTCTACACCTCGGCCCACGCCCATAGTTCAGTGAACAAGGCCGCGATCCTGGCGGGGTTCGGCCAGAACAATATCCGTACCGTGGCAACCGACGAACACAATGCAATGTCACCGCATGCATTGGAGCGGGCAATCGAACAAGACCTGGCTGCCGGGAACAGACCCTGTGTGGTGATTGCGACCACCGGCACAACGGCAGCCATGGCCATCGACCCCCTGGAAGCCATCGGCGCCCTGACGCAACGCCACGGCCTGTGGTTGCATGTCGACTCAGCCATGGCCGGGGCCGCGATGATCCTCCCGGAATGCCGCGCGCTGTGGCACGGCATCGAGAACGCCGACTCGCTGGTCCTCAACCCTCACAAATGGCTGGGGGCGGCGTTTGATTGCTCGGTGTACTTTGTACGCGACCCCGAGCACTTGATTCGCATCATGACCACCAACCCCAGCTATCTACAGTCCAAGGCTGACGGCCAGGTCAGGAACTACCGCGACTGGCGGATCTCCCTGGGCAGCCGGTTCCGCGCGCTGAAGCTGTGGTTCCTGATCCGCGAGCAAGGCGTCAGCGGCCTGCAGGCCCGGCTGCGGCGTGACCTGGAGAATGCCCGCTGGCTGGCAGAACAGATTGAAGGCAGCAAACACTGGAAACTGGTAGCCGCCGTCACCCTGCAAACCTTGTGCATTCGCCACGAGCCACCAGGCCTTGATGGTGAGGCGCTGGATAACTACACCCGGGCCTGGGCGGAAAAGCTCAACCATTCAGGCAGCGCCTACGTCACTCCCGCCGTGCTCGACGAGCGCTGGATGGTACGCGTGTCCATTGGCGCGCTGGGGACGGAGCGCCACCACGTCGAAGGCTTGTGGGAACGGTTGCAAAGCCTGGTCGATGCAACGGTGGAACACTGAAAGACCGGCGTCGGTGCAGCCACCGACGCCCTAGACCGGCACGCGCTCGCGGCGCATCCACATCTCAAACGCCATGGCATTCAACGGCCGGCTGATCAGATAGCCCTGGGCCGTGTCGCACTTCCAGAGCTTGAGCAGCTTGAGGCTGGGCTCGAACTCCACCCCTTCGGCCACCACCTTGAGCCCCAGGTTGTGGCTCATTTCGATGGTCGAGCGCACGATCACGCCGTCGCCGGAAGTGCTGTCGAGGTTGCGCACAAACGACTGGTCGATCTTCAATTCCTGCACCGGCAGGCGTTGCAGTTGCGCCAGGGATGAATAGCCGGTGCCGAAGTCATCCACCGACAGGCTGATGCCACAAGCGCGCAGTTGCTCCAGCACGCTGAGGGCCTGGGCCGGGTTGTGCATGATCGCGCTTTCGGTGATTTCGAAAATCAGTTGCCGGGCCGATACCCGGTAGTGCGCCAGCAACTCGGTCACCCGCGGGGCCAGGCCGTCATCGGCCAGGTCATCCACCGAGATGTTCACCGACAACTGCACCTCCAACCCGCGCACCGCCCACTCGGCCAGTTGGCGAATGGCTTCTTCGATCACCCACTGGGTCAGGCTGCCCATGCTGCCGGTGCGCTCGGCCAGGGGAATGAACTCGGCCGGCGACACCAGGCCCAGGGTCGGGTGCTGCCAGCGCAACAGCGCTTCGGCCTGGCGCACATGGCCATGGTGCAGGTCGAGCTTGGGCTGGTAACACAGGTACAACTCGCCCTCCGTCGGCGCCCGGCGCAGGTCACGAATCAGGCTGATTTGGCGTTGATGGGCGAGGTCGCGGTCCTGCTGGTAGATCTGTAAGTAACCCGGGAACGCTGCCGCATCGTGGCGGGCAATCGCGGCGCGGCTGATCAGCTCTTCAACCTGCTGGCCGTCGGCCGGGTAGGCGGCGATGCCGATGCTCACTTCGTGGCGCAATTCATCGCCACCAATGCGCTGGGGTTCGGTGAGCAGCCCATACAAGCGGTCAGCCAGGGCCACCGCGCGGTCGATCGCAGTGTTTTCCAGCAGCAGCAAAAACTCGCTGCCGGTGATGCGCGCGGCGGTGTCGCTGGCCGACAGGCTCGACAGCAGGCAGCGGCTGGCTTCGCGGAGCATTTCTTCCACGCCTTCCGGGCCGTAGCCTTCGTTGATCACCCGGTAGTTTTCAATCCCCAGGTACAGCAACACCACCGGCCGGCCAGCGCTGATGGCGCTGCCCAGGCGCTCCATGGCCAGCGCGCGGTTAGGCAGGCCGGTGAGCGGGTCGTGCAAGGCGTTGTGGGCCAGTTGTCGCTCGCGTACCGCGATCCCGGTTTGCATGGCGTTGAAGGCCTGGGCCAGCAGGCCGAATTCATCGTGGCTGCGCACCTGTACCGGTGTGCGGTAGTCACCGGCCCCGATGCGTTCGGCCGCCTGCACCAACGCATTGAGTGGGCGTGAAACCCGCCGCGCCAGAAACAACGCACCCGCGAGCGACACCAGCAGCACCACCAGGGCGATCGCGAGAAATTGCCGGTCCAGCGGCGCGAAGGATTCAAGGGCGTGGTCCAGCGGGCTTTGCAGCAGCACCCGGACCTCGCCACCGTCTGCCGTGTTGCCCAACGGCAGCACCTGGCTGAGATAGCGCTGGCCGTGGAACAGGTTCAATTGCGCCACCGGAGTGATGTACGCGCCCTGCAGGTCGCTGGCAATCGACGCCTGTAGCGCCTCGGGCTGAGTACTGAACAATTCGCCGGGCTGACCATGCTGCGCGCTGATGAACGACACTTCCAGGTTGCTCATGGAGCGCAATTCACTGGCAAAGATTTCGTCCATCGGAAAGCCCATGGCGACACGGGCGATCGGCGCGGGGTCGACGACTTCCTGTTGCACCAGCAGGAAAGGCCGGCCATCCAGGGCCACGATCAACATTTGCAGGCCGCTGCGCCGGGCCTGGCGCAAGGCATCGTTATAGGGAAAGGCCTGGCCGGACGTCAGCGCCGGTAACGTGCTGACCATCACGCGGCCGTCGAGCCCCAACACAAATACCTCGCTGGAACTCAGGCCGGTGCCATGCCGGCGCAGGGTCGCGAGAATCGCGTCGGGCTCGCCATCGGCGACAGCCTGGCGAAACGGCAGGTCCGCCGTCAGCCAGTTCAAGCCGTATTGCAGGCGCCGGCCACGCAGGTCGAGCAGGCGTTCGAACACCTGGCTGCCGGTTTCCAGCTGCACCTGGGCCTGGTTTTCCACGGCGCGATTGGTGGCGGTCTTCACCGCGAAATACACCGCCGCCACGACCACCAGCAACAGCAGCGCCAGCACCCCGGCAATCCGGGTTTGAAACGTATGGCGCCACCTCATTCTGTTGCCCTCTGGCAGCGCCTGCCCCCTCCAGCCGAAACGTCCCTTCGTCATACGCGTCCCTCGCGATAGCTGAACCGGCGTCAAATAAATATCCTTTTTACAGGGATATTTGAATTATCCAGATTAGCTGCGCAAGAGAAGAAGTGCACCCAATAAATACGGGAGTTTATATGTCATTAATTTGGCGACAGGCTGCCGTTACGACGTTCGCGCCCGCATGAAGTCCCCCCAACGCCGCACGAGATAGTTGTGCTCATCCATCACCGAGTTCCACACCGCGATATGCCCCATGCGCTGTTCATAGGAACCGCCGTCGCGCACGTCACCCACATCGATCAGCGGCAAGCCATCGCTGCCCAACAGCTCTTCCCGGGCGGGCAGCCCGGCGTACCAGTAGTCCCATTCGGCACTGCTCAGGTGATCACGGCTGCGAGCCGGGTTGCCGATGTAATAACCCTGGCGCGCCATCACCGCACCCGGCCAGCCGGACAGCCACCAGTTGAGGTAGGCATAGGCCGCATCCAGCACCGGGCCCCTGGCATGGCGCGACAGCGACAACCCGCCGAACCAGGCGCGATAGCCTTCACGGGGCACCGCCAGGCGGTATTTGACCCCGGCCCGATGCAGGCGCATCAGGGTCGGTGACCACAGGCTCTGGATATCGATGCTCGGGCTGAGCATCAGTTGCGCGGCTTCCTCGTCATCGGACCAGAACGCCGCGAAGTGGCCTTCCTTCTGTTTACGCACCAGGATATCGGCCAGTACATCGATCTCTTCGATGCTCATGTTGCCGATGTCCTTGAAGCTCGCGAGGCCCGCGCCTTGCACGGCCAGCGCCGCGTCCAGGGCGCCGATGGCGGCGTCGCTCTGCAACGCAGTGCGTGCGCCCCAGGCCGGGTCCAGCAACCAGCCCCAACTCTCGTTGCCGCGGTTGAACCCTTCGGGCAAGCGCTCGGGGCGGTAGGCGAAACTGTCGGCGTTGTGGGTCAGGGGCAGCATGCTGATGCGTTCGGTCACGGTGCTGCCGAGGCTGCCGTCGTGCTGCACGAAGAGGCGCTCGCTGGGCACACTGCCGCTGCCCAGACGGTCGTTGGCGGACAAGCGTCCGCGCTTGGGCAGGTCGTTGATCTCGTGCCACAGCGCGATGCGCCGGGTGTCGATCGGCTGGATCGCCCGCGCCGGCCACACGAAGTCGACGTTGTGAAACCACTGGTCGTAGAGGTCGTAGCTGTCAGGCTGCATCACCGCAATGCGCTGGGCCTGCTCGACATCATGCACTTGGTACACCAGGCGAATGCCCAGCTCTTTTTCCGCTCGCACACGCAAGGTTTCGAGCAAGGTCACCGAGGTGCCGAGGACGCGAAGCGTGATCATGCGGCGAACCTTCTGGAGAACACTTCAAAGGAGCGCCGCAGCAGAGCCGGGTCAAGCCCGCGCAGGATAAACACCAAGCGCGATTGCCGATCGGTCCCCGGCCAGGCAGGCAGGTGAACCGGGGCATGCAGACAATGCTGCACGCCATGAATGACGATGGGAGCGTTACTGGCGTTCACGTTGAGCAGTCCTTTGACGCGAAGAATACGTTCGCCGTGGCATCTTAACAGCATCGATAACCAGACCCCGAAACCGACCCAATCCAGCGGCTGATCGAAGGTCAGGCAACAGACTTGCGCAGCGCCGTGGTTGGCGGCGGTGGTTTGATGGAGTTTCCAGCGGCGGACTTCTGCAGCGGGCTCGGCACTGCGCAGGCCTTCGCCAAGCAGCAGTTGTTCACCGCTGTCGATATCGCAGGTATTGAGGATCGGCGTGCCGGCGTTCAGTGCCTGCAAGTGCAAGCGCAACGGGCCACAGTCTTCGACGAGGTCGGTCTTGCTCAACAGCAGGCGATCGGCAGCGGCCACTTGCGCCAGCCATTCCGGGTGCAGGCGCTCTTGCAAAGCGGCGTGGCTGGCGTCCACCAGCGTCACCACCAGGCCGATATGAAAGCGCCCGCGCAGTTGCACGTCGTTGTTCAAGGTCGCGAGGATTGGCGCCGGGTCGGCCAGGCCGGTGGTTTCCAGGATCACCCGCTTGAAGGGCGGAATCTCGCCCCGCTCACGACGCTGCAACAGGCCGAGCAAGGCGTCTTTCAACTCGCCGCGAATCGAACAGCACACGCAGCCGCTGGGCAGCAGCACCGTGTCCGGCGCGACTTCCTCCACCAGCAGGTGGTCGATGCCGACGTCGCCGAACTCATTGATCAGCAACGCCGTGTCGCCGAGGCTTTCACCTTGCAGCAGGCGCTTGAGCAAGGTGGTCTTGCCGCTGCCGAGGAAGCCGGTGATGACGTTTAGCGCGATGCTCATAGTTCTACCTCAATGATGCCCCCGCAGGAGTCCGGCTTGCCGGCGATGGCGATATCAAGGACGCCATCGCCGGCAAGCCGGGCTCCTACAGTTCCAGATGATCGAGCAGGCGCGGGTCCAACGGGTCCAGCGGTCGACCGAGCATGGTCTCTGCCGCCCGCCACAATTGATCCAGGCCGCTGGCCAGTTCCTGTTTGCCGGTGGCGCCCAGCAGCAGATAGGACGCGCCCTGGAAGTCTTCGACCTTGAGCCGGAACACCGCCAGCACCTGGTTGATCGCCGCGATTCGGCGCAGACGTTCGCGTCGGCGCGGCAATTCATCGCCCAAAGGGTCGCTCCAGTGCAGGTCTTCGCCCAACAGGCCGCAGAGTCCGCACATGCTTAATACCCGCTCATGGCATGACGTCGCCGGAGTTCGGGCCAAGGGTCTGGCCGACGAACAGATTGCCGCCCGGCTCGCTGGCCAGCAGCACGGCAGTCGGCGCGACTTCGTCCGCCAGGCCGAAACGACCCAGGGGCAACTCGGCGGCCTTGGCGCGTTTCCAGGTGTCGCTGATGCCGCCTACCAATGGCGTTTCGATGGGCCCGGGTGCGATGGCGTTGACCAGTACGTTGTCCTTGGCCACTTCCAGGGCCAGGGATTTAGTGAAGCCGATCACCCCGGCCTTGGCCGCCGCATAGTGCGTCAACTCGGCGCCGCCCTTGATCCCCAGTTGCGAGGCGACATTGATGATCCGGCCCCAGCGCTGGGCGATCATGTGAGGCAAGGCGCGCTGGCTGGCGACGAACACGCTGGTGAGGTCGACGCGCAGCATGTCGTTCCACATGTCCAGGGTCAGGTCGACGCAACGGGCCTGGGTCAGCATGCCGGCGTTGTTGACCAGGATGTCGATGCCGCCGTAGTGGGTGACGCAGGCATCGACGCTGGCCTGGGCGCCGTCGACGGTGCCGACATCGGCCACGCATTCGAGGACTTCGGCGCCGAGGTTGCGGCAGGTGATGGCGGTTTCGGCGAGGGTGGCGGCATCGCGGTCGGCCAGCAACAGGTGCGCGCCTTCGACGGCGTAGGCACGGGCGATGGCGGCGCCGATGCCGCTGCCGGCACCGGTGATCACAGCACGGCGGTTAGCGAGTTGGGGCATGGTGAACTCCTGAAATAATCAAACGGCGAACGCGGTCAAAAATGTGGGAGCGGCGGTGCGACGATTCGACTTGCTCGCGAATGCGGTGGATCAGTTCCGCATGTATTGGCTGGCTCTCCGCTTTCGCGAGCAAGCCCGCTCCCACATTTGGAGCGAGTCCGGCTTAAAACTGGGGGTTAGTCCGGCCAGCGCACGGTCAAGCCACCATCAATCACAATGCTCTGCCCGGTCAGGTAGCTCGACTCCTCACTGGTCAAAAACCGCACCAGGGACGCCACTTCATCCGCCCGCCCGACCCGGCCCAACGGAATCGCCCGCGCCGCTTTCGCCAGCCCTTCCGGCCCGAGGGAGTTCTTCGCGTCCAGCGACTGCGGCGTCTCGATCAACCCCGGAATCACCGCGTTGCAACGAATCCCCAACGGCGCCAATTCCACCGCCAGCGACCGACACAACCCCGGCACACCGGCCTTGGCCGCCGCATAGTGCGCGTGCTCCTGCCAGCCATACACGCCACCGGCAATCGACGAAATCGCCACCAGCGCACCGCCTTCATGCATGTGCCGGGTTGCCGCCCGGAAGGTGCGCATCACCCCGGTCAGGTCGACGTTGAGCATCTCGTTCCACAGCTCGTCGGTCATCTCCAGCAGTGGCGCACGGCGTAACAAACCGGCGTTGGCCACCGCGTAATCGAGGCGACCGAAGTGCTGGACCGCCTGCGCCGCCAGGTTATCCACCGAGGTTGTATCGCCCACGTCCAGCGGCAACATCAGGCATTCACCGCCCGCCTCTTCCACCAGCGCAACCGTGTGATGCGGGTCATGGGGATCGGCCGGGTAATACCCACCCACCACCGCCACGCCGCTGCGGGCATACGCCACCGCGAGGGCCTGGCCGATGCCGCTGGCGGCACCGGTAATCAATGCAACTTTACGACTCATCGAATCAACTCCTTACTGGACGGTTTCCGGACGCACATGGCGCGCGGCAAACATCAACGCACCGGAGAGGAAGCACGGCACTGCGCCAAACCACAGCGCAGCGGTCTGCCAGTCACTCCCGGCCGACAACACCTGGGTCGCGCCGAACCCGGCAACCACCGCACCAATCGGCCCCATGGCATGGATAATCGCGCCACCGGTAGCCCGGATGCTGGTGGGAAAACTTTCACTGATGAAAAACAGCGCCGCCGAGTACGGCCCGATCAGGAAGAACAGGCCCAGGCTGTACAGCCCCACCACCATCGCCATGTTGCTCGGGCCAAACAGCATCCCGGCAAACGACAGCCCGCCGAGCATCCAGCCCAGGCCGATGACATTGCGCCGGCCGATCTTGTCGCCCATCCAGCCGTGGCTGAGGTAGCCGCAGTAGCCCACCAGGTTCGACAGCACGAGGATGATCAGCGAGTTCTCGAACGAGATGTGGTGCACGCTGACGATCACCGACGTACCCAGCACGCTGAACACCTGGATCGCCGCCCAGTTGAGCAGCAGCGCCGCACCGATCACCAGGGTTGCACGGCGGGCCGGGCCACGGAATGCGGCCTTGAGGCCGGCCTTGCTGTGTTCGTCATAGTCCACGCCGTAGGTCACAGCGACGTTTTGCGCTTCTTTCACCGCGCCGCTTTTACGCAGCTCGCTGATGCGCTGGTGAATCTGGAACTGCGGGCTTTCCTTGAGCTTGCGCGCCATGACCGCGATGACAATCGCCGGGATCGCCGCAAACACGAAGCACCCCTGCCAGCCAATCACCGGCAGCAACAGCGCGGTCAAACCCGCCGCGATCAACGCGCCCACCGGCCAGCCGCCCTGCACCAGGCTGTAGATAAAGCCGCGACGCTTGGCCAGTTTTGGATCATCGGAAGCCGCGTACAGTTCGCTCAGGTAAGTCGCGTTGACGGTTTCCTCGGCATACCCCAGGCCGCCCAGCGAACGGATCAGGATCAGCGACGACTTGCCCCACGCACCACCAATGGCGGTGAGCGCCGAGCAGATCGCCGAACCGGCCACGGTGAAAATAATCCCTTTGCGCCGACCCAGTTTGTCCACGATCGGACCGATGGCCAGCGCGACCACGGCGGTGCCTACCGCCACCCATGTCGCAATCTCCGCCTGCTCCACTTCACCCCAGTTAAAGTGCCGCCCGATTTCCGGCAGCAAGGTGCCGAAAAGGATGAAGTCATACACCGCAAACACCCAGGCGAAAAACGCGATCCAGGTGGCGAAACGCACCTCCTTGGGCGTCAGTTGCCGGGGTTTCCAGCCAGTCAGATCAAGCTTGTTGTAGATAGACATGAATCGCGCCTCGGGAGGTTGGCCAGGGTTTAGGTACGGGTGTCAGGTACGCGGTTGGCGGCGGATAAAGTCGTCGGCGATTTCGTCGAAAGTGACGAAGCGCACGCCGGCATGGCTCTGGATGTGTTCGATCAGCCGCTCAAGCATCAGCAGCACTTGCGGGCGGCCGGACACGTCGGGGTGGATAGTCATGGTGAACACCGCGTGTTCGTGCTCGCGGTAGACCCAGTCGAACTGGTCGCGCCACATTTCTTCGAGGTGACGCGGGTTGACGAAGCCATGGCTGTTCGGGGCTTTCTTGATGAACATCATCGGCGGCAGGTCGTCTAGGTACCAGTTGGCCGGGATCTCCACCAGGTCGGTTTCTTCGCCGCGCACAAGGGGTTTCATCCAGGTGTCGGGGTGCTGGCTGTAGTCGATCTTGGTCCAGGTGTCGCCCTTGCGCACGTAGTACGGGTGGAAGTCGTTGTGCATCAGGCTGTGGTCGTACTTGATGCCTTTTTTCAGCAGCAGTTCGTTGGTGACCTTGCTGAATTCCCACCACGGCGCGACGTAGCCGGTGGGGCGTTTGCCGGTGACCTGGGTGATCAGCTCGATGGACTTGTCGAGGACGATTTCTTCCTGCTCGGCCGTCATCGCAATCGGGTTTTCGTGGCTGTAGCCGTGCACACCGATTTCGTGACCGGCGTCGGCCACCGCCTTCATCTGCTCGGGGAAGGTTTCCATCGAGTGGCCGGGAATAAACCAGGTGGTGCGCAGGCCGTAGCGCTCGAACAATTTGAGCAGGCGTGGCGCACCGATTTCACCGGCGAACAGGCCGCGGGAAATGTCGTCTGGGGAATCTTCGCCGCCATAGGAACCGAGCCAGCCGGCGACCGCGTCGACGTCGACGCCAAATGCACAGAGGATGTCTTTAGCCATGATGTGTCTCCTTAAAAAGTGAGTGCGGTTTCTACTGACAGCGCGGCCCGAAGCAGGCGCGCGTCTTCGCCGCTGGGGGCGCTGAGCAGCAGGCCGGTGGGCAGGCCCAGGGCATCACGGCCGCTGGGCAGGCTGACGCCGGGCATGTCCAGCAGGCTGCCGGGCATGGTCAGGCGCAGGGTGGCGAGGTTGGTGCTGACGAACAGCTCAAAGTCGGCTTCCAACGGCGCCAGGGCCGGGGCCACATGGGCCACGGTGGGGGTGATGAGGATCGCGCCGTCGAGTTCGTCGACAAGCTGCTGTTGCAGGCGGCGACGGGCGTCGTACAGCGCCAGCAGTTGGCTGGCCGGCAGTGTGCGGGCCGCTTCAAGGCGACGGCGAACGCGGGGGTCGAGTTGCTCGGCATCAGGGCTGTCGAGCAGGGCTTCGTGGAGGGCGAAGGCTTCGAAGGCGCCGAGCCAGCCCTGGTGCAGGATCAGGTCGAGGGTGGCCTGGAAGGTCTTCGAGGGGCGCACGTCAATCAGCGCGCCTTCTGCCTTCAATCGGTCCACACAACGTTGCAGGTTGTCGCGCACCGCAGGTTCAACCCGTGCGTCTTCCAGCACACTTTGCTCGACCCAGAACCGCTGGCCATTGAGGCTGCGGGGCGGGCGTGGCGGGCGCTGCTCGCGACCATTGAGCAGGTCGTCGATGGCCAGTGCATCGCGCACGCTGCGGGTCAGCGGGCCGAGGCTGTCGAGGGTGTGAGCCAGCGGGAAAACGCCGTCGCGGCTGTAGCGCCGGCAACTGCTGCGATAACCGACCACGCCATTCAGCGCAGCCGGAATACGGATGGAGCCGGCGGTGTCGGTACCCATGGCGATCGGCACGATGCCGGCTGCCACGGCGACCGCCGAGCCCGACGACGAGCCGCCGGGAATCCGCGGTTGATCGACGCTGGCCGGGTTGTGCGGCGTGCCGAAATGCGGGTTCAGGCCCAGGCCGGAATAGGCCAGCTCGCTGAGATTGGTCTTGCCGACGCTGACCATTCCGGCGCGGCACAACAGGCCCACACTTGGCGCGTCCAGCAAGGCGGCCGGCGCATTACGGCGATAGGCCGCGCCCGCCGTGGTAATGCTGCCGGCCACATCGAACAGATCTTTCCAGGCCAGTGGCACCCCGTCGAACACGCTCAACGGCTGGCCGGCACGCCAACGGGCAGCCGACGCTTCGGCCTCACGGCGGGCGCGCTCGGCGGTCAGGGAGATGAACACGCCGGGGACCATGCTCGCGTGGGCAAGTGCCTGTTCCAGGACCTGCACCGGGTCGCTGCGACCGCTGGCGAAATCCTCGGCCATTGAAGTGGCGTCTGACATGGGAACGACCTTTTAAAAATGTACATATTAATAAAATGTACATTTTACAAAGGCAGCTTTCGTGCCAGTCTCGTGGACAGCTCGGTTGCCACACCTGGCACTTTGGAGCAGATCCACGGGCTAGATGGGTTTCAGGCATTAAAAGAAATATCGGCTGGTGTTTAAGGCTCGCCTGGAATGAAATAATGTATCTTTTATTAATAAATACATTTTGGTGCAGAAAAGTAACATCAACCCTCTGAAGGCCCCAAAAAAGTGCCACCGACGTGGCGCAGAGTGACAGGCGCAACTATGAGAGAATCCCCGGCCACCGACCCGTTTGCTCCAGAGAGCCCGATGAAAGCAGTGTCAGCCTCGGCTTCCCGTTACGCGATGATTCACCAGGTTCTGCGCGACGCCATCACCCACGGCACCGCCCGCCATGGCCTGGTGTTGCTGGAAGCGCCGCTGGCCGAATTGTTCGGCACCAGCCGGGTGCCGGTGCGCAAGGCGCTGAACCTGTTGCATGACGAAGGACTGATCTGCCGCTTTGATGGCCGGGGTTACCTGATCAACCCCGACGGCCTGGACATGGAGCCGCTGCGCCTGCCCCTGAGCCATGCGCACCTGGGCCTCAACGGTGAAGATGAATTGGTGGACACCCGGCCACTGGGGGAGCGCATCGTCGAGGAAATCGGCGCGGCGCTCTCGACCTGTATCGCCTTCGGGCATTATCGCCTCGATGAACAGGCCGCCGCCGAGCACTACAACGTCAGCCGCGCGGTGGTGCGTGAAGCGCTGATGCGCCTGCGGGACCGTGGCCTGGTGGAAAAGGAACCCTATTCCCAATGGCTGGCCGGGCCACTGACTGCCCGGGAAGTCACCGAAGACTACGAACTGCGCGCCTGCCTGGAGCCCGAAGCCCTGCGCCAGAGCGCGCCGAACCTCGACCGCGACCTGCTGCACGCCATGTTGCAGCGCGTGCTCGATGCGCAAAACAGCGCCCATTGCAGCCTGGAAGAGATCGAGCAGATCGAGGAAGACCTGCACCAGCACTGCCTCGCCGGCCTGCAAAATCGCAAGATCGCCGCGCTGATCCGCCAGGGGCAAAGCCCGATGATCATCAGCCGGATTTTCTACCGGCTGCTGGGCATCGGTGCCGATCCGGCGATGCTGGCCGAGCACCGGCTGATCCTTGAGCTGTTGCTGCATGGCGCCTTCGACGCCGCCGCACTGAACCTGCGCGAGCACCTGCAACGGGCCCGGCAGCGGATGTTGCAGCGTTTGAAGGTGCTGTCGGTGCTGCCTGAACAACCTTTACCGGCCTACTTGCACAAACTCAGCTGACGAAATGCAATCGAAAATGTGGGAGCGGGCTTGCTCGCGAAGGCGGCGCATCAGTCACAGATGCATCGACTGACAGACCGCCTTCGCGAGCAAGCCCGCTCCCACATTTGTTCAGCGGTGCTTTTGAAAATATTGTGCAATATGTTGCTATCTCACCCCACCCATTGAAACCACTGCCGACCCGCCCCATCTAACTTGCATACTTCCTTATGCAGGTGCCCCATGAGCGACCAGCAAGAATTCCCGGACATCGACCTCAACGACTACGCCGACCCGGAAAACGCTGAACACACTTCCGCCAACACTGGCTTGGCCCTCCCAGGGCAAAACCTGCCCGACAAGGTCTACATCATCCCGATCCACAACCGGCCTTTCTTCCCGGCGCAAGTGTTGCCGGTGATCGTCAATGAAGAGCCGTGGGCCGAAACCCTGGAGCTGGTGAGCAAGTCCGACCACCACTCCCTTGCCCTGTTCTTCATGGAAACCCCGCCTGAAGATCCGCGCCACTTCGACACCTCCAGCCTGCCGCTGTACGGCACCCTGGTGAAGGTGCACCACGCCAGCCGCGAAAACGGCAAGCTGCAATTCGTCGCCCAGGGCCTGACCCGCGTGCGGATCAAGACCTGGCTCAAGCACCACCGCCCACCGTACCTGGTGGAAGTCGAATACCCGCACCAGCCGACCCAGCCGACCGACGAGGTCAAGGCCTACGGCATGGCGCTGATCAATGCGATCAAGGAACTGCTGCCGCTCAACCCGCTGTACAGCGAAGAACTGAAGAACTACCTCAACCGCTTCAGCCCCAACGATCCGTCGCCGCTGACGGACTTTGCCGCCGCCCTTACCTCGGCCACCGGCACTGAACTGCAGCAAGTGCTGGACTGCGTGCCCATGCTCAAGCGCATGGAAAAAGTCCTGCCGATGCTGCGCAAGGAAGTCGAAGTCGCGCGCCTGCAAAAAGAAATCTCCGCCGAAGTGAACCGCAAGATCGGCGAACACCAGCGCGAGTTCTTCCTCAAGGAACAACTCAAGGTCATCCAGCAAGAGCTGGGGCTGACCAAGGACGATCGCAGCGCCGACGTCGAGCAATTCGAACAGCGCCTGGTGGACAAGGTCCTGCCGACCCAGGCGCAAAAACGCATCAGCGAAGAAATGAACAAGCTGTCGATCCTGGAAACCGGTTCGCCGGAGTACGCGGTCACCCGCAACTACCTGGACTGGGCCACCTCGGTGCCGTGGGGCGTGTATGGCGAGGACAAACTCGACCTCAAGCACGCCCGCAAGGTACTCGACAAACACCACGCCGGCCTGGATGACATCAAGAGTCGCATCCTCGAGTTCCTCGCCGTGGGCGCCTATAAGGGCGAAGTCGCCGGCTCCATCGTGTTGCTGGTGGGCCCGCCGGGCGTGGGCAAGACCAGTGTCGGCAAATCGATTGCCGAATCCCTCGGCCGGCCGTTCTACCGCTTCAGCGTCGGCGGCATGCGTGACGAGGCCGAGATCAAGGGGCATCGCCGCACCTACATCGGTGCGATGCCGGGCAAGTTGGTGCAAGCCCTCAAAGATGTGGAAGTGATGAACCCGGTGATCATGCTCGACGAGATCGACAAGATGGGCCAGAGCTACCAGGGCGACCCGGCCTCGGCCCTGCTCGAAACCCTCGACCCGGAACAGAACGTCGAATTCCTCGACCACTACCTGGACCTGCGCCTGGACCTGTCCAAAGTGCTGTTCGTGTGCACCGCCAACACCCTGGATTCGATCCCCGGCCCGTTGCTGGACCGCATGGAAGTGATTCGCCTGTCGGGCTACATCACCGAAGAAAAGGTCGCGATTGCCAAGCGTCACCTGTGGCCCAAGCAGCTGGAAAAAGCCGGCGTGTCGAAAAACAGCCTGTCCATCAGCGACGGCGCCCTGCGCGCCCTGATCGATGGTTACGCTCGCGAAGCCGGGGTGCGTCAGTTGGAGAAACAGCTGGGCAAACTGGTGCGCAAGGCGGTGGTCAAGCTGCTGGATGAGCCGGACTCGGTGATCAAGATCGGCAACAAGGACCTGGAAGCCTCCCTGGGCATGCCGGTGTTCCGTAACGAGCAAGTGCTGTCGGGCACCGGTGTGATCACCGGCCTGGCCTGGACCAGCATGGGCGGCGCGACCCTGCCGATCGAGGCGACGCGCATCCACACGCTGAACCGTGGCTTCAAGCTCACCGGGCAACTGGGTGAAGTGATGAAGGAATCGGCCGAGATTGCCTACAGCTACATCAGCTCGAACCTGAAGTCGTTTGGCGGTGACCCGAAGTTCTTCGATGAAGCCTTCGTGCACCTGCACGTGCCGGAAGGTGCCACACCGAAAGACGGCCCGAGCGCGGGCGTGACCATGGCCAGTGCGCTGCTGTCGCTGGCGCGTAACCAGCCGCCGAAAAAAGGCGTGGCGATGACCGGTGAACTGACGCTGACCGGGCATGTGCTGCCGATTGGCGGGGTGCGCGAGAAGGTGATTGCGGCGCGGCGCCAGAAGATTCACGAGTTGATCTTGCCGGAGCCTAACCGGGGGAGCTTTGAAGAGCTGCCGGAGTACCTGAAGGAAGGGATGACGGTGCACTTTGCCAAGCGCTTTGCGGATGTGGCGAAGGTGTTGTTCTGATAGTTATGTAGCGCCTGAGCTGGCCTCTTCGCGAGCAAGCCCGCTCCCACACTTGACCGAGTCCATGCTTTGGAATGCGGTCGAATGTGGGAGCGGGCTTGCTCGCGAAGAGGCCGGTGCAGCCAACACAACGCTATCTGTCACACCTTGTCTCATCTTCGGTTATGCTCGCCCTTCGTCGCCAAACAACGGAGCCCCCATGACCGCTGCCCGTCTGCTTCTCCCCCTGAGCCTTTGCCTGCTCGCCGCCTGCGCCAGTGCGCCGAAGCAAAACGTCACCGTGGAAAAACAGAGCGCCTGCCCGATGCAACTCAAGACCGGGCAAAACCTGATCCTGACCCTGCCCAGCAATCCCACCACCGGTTACCGCTGGGCCATCCAGGACTCGGCCGGCGGCGTGCTGCGCAGCCTGAGCCCCGAGGTCTACAGCAACACCGACGACACCGGCGTGGTCGGCAGTGGCGGCCAATCCACCTGGCGCTTCCAGGCCTTCAACGCCGGCCAGGGCCGTTTGCGCCTCACCTCACAACAACCCTGGGAGCCGGAAGCTGAACCGGCCGAAACCTTCGACTGCGCCATTACGGTGAACTGATATGCCATGGATGATCCTTGCGTTGATGGGGGCGGTAACCTTTATCTACGGCCTGAGCACCCACGCCACCCTGCTCTGCCTGTTGGTAAAGCCATTGCCGGTACTGGCGCTGCTGGGCTGGCTGCATGATGCGCCGCCCACTGACTATCGACGCTGGATCAGCCTGGGGCTGATTTTTTCCCTGGTGGGCGATGTGCTGCTGGCCTGGCCCGGCGACCTGTTCATCTTCGGCCTCGGTGCGTTTTTGTTCGCGCACCTGGCGTACCTGAAAGCCTACTTGAGCGACTGCCGCCGCCCGGCGATTTTGCCGCTGGTGCTGGCGCTGGTCGTCGGCGCGATCTTGCTGAGCATCCTGATTTCCCACGGCCTTGGCCCATTGCTGGTACCGGTGGTGGTTTACGCGCTGGTGATCAGCGCGATGCTGTGGCGAGCGTTGGCGCGCTTGGGCAGCGAAGTGCCCAAGCGCTCGGCATACCTGGCGGCGGCAGGTGCGGCATCGTTCGTGTTCTCCGACACGCTGATCGGGATCAATCGGTTTGTGGTGGCGTTTGAAGCGGCGCCGTATTTGCTGATTGTCAGCTACTGGCTGGGGCAGTGGGGCATTACGGCCTCTTCCTTTCCTCAGAAAAAAACCGTCAACCTGTAGGAGCTGGCTTGCCAGCGAAAAAACCCACAGTTGCCGCGTTCATCCAGAAAGTCCGCGTCATCGTTAACGAACATCGCCGGCAAGCCAGCTCCTACGCTAAAATGCCCGGCTTTCCCCCTTCGTCGCCGGAACAGCCGTGAGCAAAGAACCCGATCGCCTATTCGCCCAGCCCCTGCCCCAGGTGCCGGACTTCGCCTTCAACGAAGACGTGGTGCGGGTTTTCCCGGACATGATCAAGCGCTCGGTGCCCGGCTACCCGACCATCGTCGAGAACCTCGGCGTACTCGCGGCGCAGTTTGCCCAGCCCAATAGTGTGCTCTACGACCTCGGTTCATCCCTCGGCGCGGTGACCCAGGCCCTGCGCCGTCACGTGCGCACCGACGGTTGTCGGGTGATCGCTGTGGATAACTCGGCGGCGATGGTCGAGCGTTGCCGCGAATACCTCAACGGCCAGGACTCGATGTTCCAGGAGTTGCTGCCGGTGGAGGTGATCGAGGGCGATATCCTCGCCCTGCAATTCCAGCCGGCTTCGGTAGTGGCGCTGAACTTCACCCTGCAATTCATCGCCCCCGAACAACGCCAGGCGTTGCTCTCGCGCATTCGCCAATCGCTGCTGCCGGGCGGCGCGCTGATCCTTTCGGAAAAGCTGCGCTTCAATGACCCGGAAGAACATGCGCTGCTCACCGATTTGCACATCGCCTTCAAGCGTGCCAACGGCTACAGCGAACTGGAAATCGCCCAGAAGCGCAGCGCCATCGAAAACGTCATGAAGCCCGACAGCCTCGAAGAACACCGCGAACGCCTGCTGGCGGCTGGGTTCTCGAAAGTCGTGCCGTGGTTCCAGTGTCTTAACTTTGCCTCGTTGATTGCCTTGCCATGATTGATCTGTCTCCCCTCGCCCGCCACCTGGTCGGCACTCCCCTGGCCGTCTGGGCCCAGGGCCTGCAAGCGCAACTCGATGCGAAGATGGAAAAGGGTCATGGCGACCTGGAACGCTGGCAGAGCGCGCTGGATGCGCTGCCGAAGATCATGCCCAGTGAAATCGACCTGCTGAACGGCCTGGTGCTGGATACCGATTGCGACGACGACACCCGTGCGCAAATGCGTACTGCGCTGATGGGCCTTTGCCCGTGGCGCAAGGGGCCGTTCGATCTGTTCGGCGTGCACGTGGACACCGAATGGCGCTCGGACTGGAAATGGTCGCGGGTCGCGCCGCACCTGGACCTCAAGGGCAAACGCATCCTCGATGTGGGTTGCGGCAACGGCTATTACATGTGGCGCATGCTCGGCGCCGGCGCCGACAGTGTGATTGGCGTCGACCCGAACTGGTTGTTCTTCTGCCAGTTCCAGGCGGTGCAGCGTTATCTGCCGACGCCCAAGGCCTGGCACCTGCCATTTCCGTTTGAAGACCTGCCGTCGAACATGGAAGGCTTCGACACGGTATTTTCCATGGGCGTGTTCTACCATCGCCGCTCGCCCATCGAGCATTTGCTGGCGCTGAAGGATTGCCTGGTCAAGGGTGGGGAGCTGGTGCTGGAGACGCTGGTGGTTGAAGGCGATCAGCAGCAAGTGCTGGTGCCGGAAGACCGCTACGCGCAGATGCGCAACGTTTGGTTCCTGCCGTCGGTGCCGGCGCTGATGCTGTGGCTGCGGCGTGCGGGCTTCAGTGAGGTGCGCTGTGTGGACGTGAGCGTGACCACGGTCGAGGAACAGCGCGGCACGGCGTGGATGAAGTATCAGTCCCTCAGCGACTTCCTGGACCCAGAAGATCACAGCAAGACCATCGAAGGGCTACCGGCGCCGATGCGGGCGGTGATTGTCGCGAAGAAATAAGACTGCTGTTGTGTTGAAGAAATAAGACTGCTGTTGTGGCGAGGGAGCTTGCTCCCGCTGGAGTGCGCAGCGCTCCCCAGATTTTGGGGCCGCTACGCAGCCCAGCGGGAGCAAGCTCCCTCGCCACAGGGTATCGCGTCAGCCTTTGGCTCTTCGCGCCTTGAAGAACTCGCTCAACACCGTCCCGCACTCCTCGGCCAACACCCCGCCCTCATACAGCACCCGATGGTTGAGAAAGCCCTGGGTAAAAAACTGCCCCTGGCTTTGCACAATCCCGGCTTTCGGCTCCAGCGCGCCGTACACCACCCGGGCAATCCGTGAATGCACGATCAGCCCGGCGCACATGCTGCACGGCTCCAGCGTGACGTAGAGCGTGCTGCCCGGCAGCCGGTAATTGCTGACGGCCTGAGCAGCGGCCCGAATCGCGACCATCTCGGCATGCGCACTGGGGTCGTTGCCGCTGATGGGGCAGTTGAAGCCGCGCCCGATTACTTCGCCGTCCTGCACCAGCACCGCGCCCACCGGCACTTCGCCCAGCGCGGCACCCTGGGCAGCCAGGGCCAGCGCTTCACGCATGAAGTCCTGGTCGCGGCTGCGGTCGATAATCGCCGTGGGGCGAAACTGGCGCATCACGCCACCTCGATGGCGGCCATCAGGCCGGTTTCCATGTGGTCGATCACATGGCAGTGGAACATCCAGACACCCGGGTTATCCGCCACCAGCGCCACGCGGGCACGCTCGTTCTTGCCCAGCAGGTAGGTGTCGGTGAAGTACGGAATCACCTTGTGGCGGTTCGAGGCGATGACCTTGAAACTCATGCCGTGCAGGTGGATCGGGTGTTGGTACTGGGTCATGTTCTTCAATTCGAAAATGTAGCTCTTGCCCTTTGCAAGCTTGGCAATCGGGCGGTCGGCGCAGGTCTTGTCGGTGATGTCCCAGGCCTGGCCGTTGATCTGCCACAGGCTCGGTGGCTTATTGTCCACGTTCACCGAGACCGATCCAACCCATTCGAAATTGAAGTTGAGTTTCTCGGCATTGGCCAGGTCCGGCTCGGCAATCGGGTTCGCCGGCAACGCAGGCGGCCATTCGGTCGCCGTGTCGGTGCTGGCCACCGAGCGGAAGGTGCCCAGGCGTACCGGGCCGTTGCGGATCGACAATTCTTCACCGGCGGGCGGCGCCTTGATCGCCAGGCAGATGCGCATGCCAGGGCCGAGCCAGTATTCCTTGCCCAGCGGGCGCGGTTCGATGGGGTTGCCGTCCAGGGCATAGATCTGCGCTTCAACGTCGGGGATGTTGATGCGATAGGTCAGGGTGTTATCGAGGTTGAGCAGGCGCACACGGGTGATCTGCCCGGCCGGCAAATCAATCACCGCCTGGGACACGCCATTGATGGTCGACAGGCGTCCGGCGGTGCCGCCCCGGGCCGCTTCGCGGGGAATGCTGAAGGCGACAAAAGCGCCCTCTTCGTCCACGTGCCAGCTTTTCAGGCTCAGGGTGCGTTCGTGCTTGAAACCGGTGGGTTCGCGCTCCTCGATGATCAGCGGGCCCACCAGGCCACGGCCCAGTTCTTCGCTGCTGTTCACGTGGGGGTGATACCAATAGCTGCCGGCATCGGGCACGCGGAATTTGTAGTCGAAGTATTCGCCCGGCAGTACCGGCAATTGCGAGACATACGGCACGCCGTCCATTTCCAGCGGCAGGCGTATGCCATGCCAGTGGATGGTGGTGGCGACCGGCAGGTGGTTGATAAAGCGTACCCGCAGCCATTCACCCTGGCGCACCCGCAACTCGGTGCCCGGCGCCGAAGGGCCGAAGGCCCAGGCCTGGGTCTTGTGCCCCGGCACCAGCTCCACGTCCAGCGGCGCGGCGATCAGCTCGTAATCGTGCCCCGCCTCGGCCTCGGCCACCTTCCCGAGCCAGTAGCGATAGGCGCCACCGGCACCGACGCCCACCACCGCGAGACCGGCAAGACCACCCAGGATTTGTCGACGGGAAAACGATTGGGACACAACAACCTCACGTATCTGCCGCGGGTCCGAGCCCCGCAAAGGGCAGATACCATACACCGGCATCACCTAAACAGTAAGGGTTCGCATTGCCACATGTGGGAGCGGGCTTGTGTGGGAGCGGGCTTGCTCGCGAAAGCGGCGTGTCAGACGATGCATGAGTAACAGAACCACCGCCTTCGCGAGCAAGCCCGCTCCCACATTGGATCTTCAGCGCTCTTTTAATGTTTGGCGGCGGCCAGAATCAAGGCTTTCATCTCGGCGACGGCGCCTTTGAAGCCGACGAACAGCGCATGAGCCACCAGTGCATGGCCGATGTTCAGCTCGTTGATGCCCTTGATCGCAGCCACGGCTTCGACGTTATGGTAGTGCAGGCCGTGGCCGGCGTTGACGATCAGGCCTTCGCCCAGGCCGCAGTTGACGCCGTCGATGATGCGCTGTAATTCGTCGGCAACTTCGGTCGGCGTGGTCGCGTCGGCATAACGGCCCGTGTGCAGTTCGATGGCCGGGGCACCGACACGGCGCGAAGCTTCGATCTGGCGCTCGTCGGCATCAATGAACAGCGAGACTTCACTGCCGATCTTCGACAGGCGCTCCACGGCGGCCTTGATCCGCGCTTCCTGGCCAGCCACATCGAGGCCGCCTTCGGTGGTCAGTTCCTGGCGGGTTTCCGGCACCAGGCAGATATGCGCCGGGCGGATGCGCTCGGCGAACGCCATCATTTCCTCGGTGACGCCCATTTCGAAGTTCATGCGGGTTTGCAGCACGTCCTTGAGCAGCAGCACGTCGCGCTCCTGGATGTGGCGCCGGTCTTCGCGCAGGTGCACGGTGATGCCGTCGGCGCCCGCTTCTTCGGCGTCCAGCGCGGCCTTGACCGGGTCCGGGTAACGGGTGCCCCGGGCCTGGCGCAGGGTGGCTACGTGGTCGATGTTCACGCCGAGAAGAATGCGATTGCTGGTGGTCACGAAAAGCGCTCCTGAAGAGGGAAGGAATCGCTGCACAGCATACACGGGGATGTCAGGGCTTTCGAAACAACTCGCGGCTGACCAGTGGCCGACCGCCCAGATGCACGGCCAGGGCTTGGCGCATCAGGCGCTTGGCGGCGGACAGGGCGCCGGGGGCGGTCCAGTCGGCTTCACTCATGGCGAGCAATTCGGTGCCCTGGAACAAGCCGGGTTGCAGCAGGTAGACCCGCTCCAGGCCTGCGTCCACTTGCAGGCGATACATGCCGTCGGCGGCGATGGGCTCGCCGTGCAGGTCGTTGCTCAGTTCGAAGCCGTAGCCCAAGTCATCCAGCAGGCGCCATTCGAATGCGCGCAGCAGCGGCTCCAGGGGACGGCCTTCGGCGAGGGCGAGCAAGGTGGCGGCGTAGTGATCGAAGACGCCGGGGTGCGGGTCTTCGGCGGGGAGCAGGCGGATCAGCAATTCGTTGAGGTAAAGGCCGCTGAACAGCGCCTCACCGTTGAGCCAGTTGGAGGCGCCGGCAGCTTCCATGCGGCCGACGTTCTTCAGCTCGCCGCGTCCACGAAACTCCACTTCCAGGGCCACGAAGGGCCGCGCCAGGGTGCCGGCCTTGCCGCGCGCACTGCGCAAGACCGCGCGCAGGCGGCCTTGGGGCGTGAGGAAATCCACCAGGGCGCTGGTCTCGCGGTAGGCGCGGCTGTGCAAGACGTAGGCGGGTTGGCCGGTGGGTGGGGTTTGAGACATGGGGTTCTCGCTGCGGGAACACGGTCTGGAAAACAACGACTATCCAATGTGGGAGCGGGCTTGCTCGCGAATGCAGGGTGTCAGTCAACACATCTGGTGACTGACACCCTGCATTCGCGAGCAAGCCCGCTCCCACATTTGTCCTGCGGTGTTCCGGAGACCTGTTACAGGTCGCCGTAACCCAACGAACGCAACGCGCGCTCATCATCGGACCAACCGCCCTTAACCTTCACCCACAGGTTGAGCATGATCTTGGAATCAAACAGCAATTCCATGTCCTTGCGCGCTTCGGTGCCGATGCGCTTGATGCGCTCGCCCTTGTCGCCAATGATGATTTTCTTCTGGCCGTCACGCTCGACGAGGATCAACGCATGGATATGCAGGGTCTTGCCCTGCTGCTTGAACTCTTCGATTTCGACGGTGATCTGGTACGGCAGCTCGGCACCCATCTGGCGCATGATTTTCTCGCGTACCAGTTCGGCGGCGAGGAAACGGCTGCTGCGGTCGGTGATCTGGTCTTCCGGGAAGAAGTGTTCGTTCTCCGGCAGGTAGCCAGCAATCACACGTTCCAGGGCTTCAAGGTTGTGCCCGTGCTGGGCCGAGATCGGCATGATCTGGGCGTTCGGCAGTTGTTCCTGCAGCCAGCTCAGGTGCGGCATCAGCTCGGCCTTGTCTTCGATGCGGTCAGTCTTGTTCAACGCGACGATCAACGGGCCGGTGACGTACTGCACGCGCTCCAGAACCATCTGGTCTTCGTCGGTCCACTTGGTACGGTCGACCACGAAGATCACCACGTCGACGTCTTTCAACGCTGCCGAAGCGGTTTTGTTCATGTAGCGGTTGAGGGCCTTTTCGCCGCCTTTGTGCATGCCCGGGGTAT
The DNA here is from genome assembly GCF_013385665.1 of Pseudomonas sp. D4002. NCBI lineage: Bacteria > Pseudomonadati > Pseudomonadota > Gammaproteobacteria > Pseudomonadales > Pseudomonadaceae > Pseudomonas > Pseudomonas sp. D4002. Next base: position 15,184 of record NZ_JACAPN010000029.1, on the reverse strand, counting down.
CAACGTAGACAGCCTGTACGGCACCTTCGGTCTTGATGCCCAGCATGTTGTGGCGGGTGGTCTGGGGCTTGCGCGAGGTGATCGCCAGCTTCTGTCCCAGGATGTGGTTCAGCAACGTGGACTTGCCCACGTTCGGACGGCCGACGATGGCAACATAGCCACAGCGAGTTGCGGTTGAATCAGTCATGGCCATTCTCCACGCCCAGGGCAATCAGTGCTGCAGCGGCCGCTACCTGTTCGGCAATACGACGGCTCACACCCTGACCTCGGCTTTTTTCATTCAGTAAGGTGATTTCGCATTCGACGAAGAACACTCGGCAATGCGGCTCACCCTGGATATCCACCACTTCGTAACGCGGCAGGTCGCAACCACGGGACTGCAGGAATTCCTGCAGGCGGGTCTTTGGATCTTTGTTGGTGTCTACCAGCGTCAGGCTTTCGATTTCGGTCGACAGCCAGGCGACGACGCGCTCCTTGGCCGCTTCCATGCCCGCGTCGAGGTAGATCGCGCCGATCAGTGCCTCAAGGGCGTCGGCCAGGATCGACTCGCGACGGAAACCGCCGCTCTTAAGCTCGCCGGAGCCCAGGCGCAGGTAATCACCCAGGTCGAAACCACGGGCCAGTACAGCCAGGGTCTCGCCTTTCACCAGGCGCGCACGCAAGCGCGACAACTGGCCTTCGCGGGCCAGCGGGAAGCGATTGAACAGGGCTTCGCCGGCGACGAAATTGAGGATGGCATCACCGAGGAATTCCAGGCGCTCGTTGTTACGCCCGGCAAAACTGCGGTGTGTGAGGGCAAGGATCATCAATTCCTGATCCTTGAAGGTGTAGCCGAGCTGGCGCTCGAGACGGCTTAGAGAAACGCTCACGGTTTACCCACATTCAGTTCGAGGCACCGGTGGCCTGCGACGATTAACGCTGTGTTCAAATTCAAATCCTGGTGGTTGCTGCATGGAGCCTGGTTTTGTCCAAGCCCCAGAAAAGCATTCGGCGCTGTGTTCACAGCGCCGCATGGATTACTTGATCAGCCCGACCCGCGAGAAGTTCGGCAGGTGGCTGAGCTTGGGTTCCGGCCAACTCATCCAGACCGCGAAGGCCTTGCCGACGATATTCTGGTCGGGGACCATGCCCAGCAGGTCCTTGGGAATATTCGGGTCATCCCAGTAGCGGCTGTCGTTGGAGTTGTCGCGGTTGTCGCCCATCATGAAGTAGTGCCCGGCAGGCACTGTCCACTGGTTGTCAGGCGGCGAACGGTAGCGGCTCATCTCCTTGCGGATTTCGTGCTCTACCGCCCCGAGTTTTTCCTGGTACAGCTCGGCGCTGCCCAGGGTGTTCGGCTCGGAACCGATCAGTTTTTCTGCCACCGACTCGCCGTTGACGAACAGGCGCTTGTCACTGGTGTAGCGAATCACGTCGCCCGGCAGGCCCACTACACGCTTGATGTAGTTGACGTTCGGGTCGCTTGGGTAGCGAAACACCATCACATCGCCGCGCTGCGGGTCACCGATCTCGATCACTTTCTTGTCGATCACCGGCAAGCGGATCCCGTAGGAAAACTTGTTCACCAGGATGAAGTCGCCCACGTCCAGGGTAGGTTTCATCGAGCCCGAAGGGATCTGAAACGGTTCCACCAGGAACGAACGCAGCACCAGCACGATGAACAACACCGGGAAGAACGACTTGCCGTATTCAACCAGCATCGGCTCTTTGTTCAGTTTCTCGATCACCGCCACATCGGGCTGGCTGACGCTGCCCTGATAGGACGCGATGGCTGCCCGGCGACGCGGGGCGAAGAACACCAGATCGAGCAACGCCAATAGACCGCAAACGGCAACGGCGATGACCAGCAACAGCGGGAAATTTAGTGACATAGGACCTAACTATCCAACCTGAGCACCGCAAGGAAGGCTTCTTGTGGAATTTCCACGTTACCCACTTGCTTCATGCGTTTTTTACCGGCCTTTTGCTTCTCGAGCAGCTTGCGCTTACGGCTGACGTCGCCGCCATAGCATTTGGCCAGTACGTTCTTTCTGAGTGCCTTGACGGAAGTCCGTGCAATGATCTGCCCGCCAATGGCGGCCTGGATCGCAACGTCGAACATCTGGCGCGGAATCAGTTCTTTCATCTTTTCGGTCAACTGGCGACCTTTGTAGTGCGCGTTGTCCTTGTGCACGATCAGCGCCAGGGCATCCACCTTGTCGCCGTTGATCAGTACATCCAGCTTCACCAGATTAGCCGATTGGTAACGGTCAAAATGGTAATCCAGCGAAGCATAGCCGCGGCTGGTGGATTTGAGACGGTCGAAGAAGTCCAGGACCACTTCGTTCATCGGCAAATCGTAGGTCACTTGCACCTGGGTACCGAGGAACAGCATGTCGTGCTGTACGCCACGCTTTTCGATACACAGGGTAATGACGTTGCCCAGATGCTCTTGCGGCACAAGAATATTGGCCCGCACGATCGGTTCGCGCATGTCTTCGATGGAAGACAGATCCGGAAGCTTGGACGGGTTGTCGACGTAAATCGTTTCACCGGTTTTCAGCGCCAGTTCAAAAATAACCGTCGGCGCGGTGGTGATCAGGTCCAGGTCGTATTCGCGCTCGAGGCGCTCCTGGATGATTTCCATGTGCAGCATGCCCAGGAACCCGCAGCGGAAGCCGAACCCGAGGGCGTCGGAGCTTTCCGGGGTGTACTGCAACGACGAGTCGTTGAGGGTCAGCTTCTGCAGGGCTTCGCGGAAGTCCTCGAAGTCGTCGGAGCTGACCGGGAACAGGCCGGCGTAAACCTGCGGCTGGATGCGTTTGAAGCCCGGCAGCACGTCGACGTCAGGGGTGGAGCTCAAGGTCAGGGTGTCACCTACCGGTGCACCGTGGATGTCCTTGATACCGGCGATGATGAAGCCTACTTCGCCGGCTTTCAGATCAGTGGTAGCCGTGTGCTTCGGGTTGAATACACCGACGCTGTCCACCAGGTGGATCTTGCCGGTGGACTTGACCAGGATCTTGTCGCCCTTCTTCACACGGCCGTGGCGCACGCGTACCAGGGAAACAACACCCAGGTAGTTGTCGAACCAGGAGTCGATGATCAACGCTTGCAGCGGATCTTCGTAGTTGCCGGTGGGGGCTGGAATGGTCTTGACCAGGCGCTCGAGCACCTCGTCGACGCCCAGGCCGGTCTTGGCGCTGCACTCGACGGCGTCGGTGGCGTCAATGCCGATGATCTTCTCGATCTCTTCCTTGACGCGGTCCGGATCGGCCTGTGGCAGGTCGATCTTGTTCAGCACCGGCATCACCTCCAGGCCTTGCTCGATGGCGGTGTAGCAGTTGGCCACGGACTGGGCTTCAACGCCCTGGCCCGCATCCACTACCAGCAACGCACCTTCGCAGGCCGCCAGGGAACGGCTGACTTCATAGGTGAAGTCGACGTGGCCCGGGGTGTCGATGAAGTTGAGCTGGTACTTGATACCGTCTTTGGCGGTGTAGTACAGGGTTACGCTGTGGGCCTTGATGGTGATCCCGCGCTCGCGCTCGAGGTCCATGGAGTCCAGCACCTGGGCTTCCATTTCACGCTCGGCAAGGCCGCCGCACATCTGGATGAATCGATCGGCCAGCGTCGACTTGCCATGGTCAATGTGGGCGATGATGGAGAAATTGCGGATATGACTCAAATCACTCACGGATCAACACTCAAAAAGGCTGCAGGCAGACTGCCCGCTGAAAAATAGCCGGGAATTGTACCTGATGCGCAGACCAGACGTCATCCATGGCGACCAAGAACAAAAAAGCCCCGATCGTTCGAACGGGGCATTTTTTTTTCATAAGCGCGGGCTCAACCGGCCCGACGCAACAGCCAGAAGCCGGCCACGGCGCAGATGGCGGTCGGCACCAGCACCGCAAACAGCGGCGAGAAACCGAATACCAGGCTGGACGGCCCCAGCAGGTCCTGGGCGATACGGAAGGTGAAACCCACCAGTACGCCGGTAAACACGCGCTGGCCGAGGGTCACGGAACGCAACGGGCCAAAGATGAACGAGATCGCCATCAGCACCAGCGCAGCCGTCACCACCGGCTGCAACACCTTGACCCAAAACGCCAGCCAGTAACGGCCGTTGTTCAAGCCCTGGTCCTTGAGGTAATGGATATACCCCCACAGGCCGGAGATAGGCAGGCTTTCCGGGATCATCACCACGGTATTCAGCAATTCGGGCTTGAGGGAAATATCCCACTGCTCCGTCGGCACATTGATCACTTCGGTGGTCGATGCCGCACCCTTGCCGATATCACGGAAATAGGTGGTGGTCACATCGCTCAGTTGCCACTTTTCGTCGGCGTACTGTGCACGTTTGGCGAAGCTCGACGACAGCAGGTGACGTTCCTTGTCGAAGTGGTAGCGGGTGACACCCACCAGCAAGCCACCCGGCTGCACGGCGTTGATGTGGATAAACTCCTCACCCTGGCGGTGCCACAGGCCATGCTTGGAGCTCTGGGCATCGCCCGAACCCTGGGCCAGGGCACGATTGGCCTGGGCCGTGGACTCGGCTGGAGGCGCCACGTATTCACCGATCAGCACGCTGACCACCATCAGCAACAGCATGGGCTTCATGACCGCCCACACGATGCGACCGATGGAAACACCCGCCGCGCGCATGATGGTCAGCTCGCTGTTGCTGGCCAGGCTGCCCAGGCCGATCAGGCAGCCGATCAGCGCAGCCATCGGCATCATGTCGTACAGGCGACGGGGCGCCGTCAGCGCCACGTAGCTCAGGACGTCGGTAACGGTGTAGGTATCGCTGACGTTGCCGACTTCATCAATGAAGGCGAACAACGAGGCCAGCCCCAGAATAATGCCCAATACCGCAAGGATTGCGACCAGGACGCTGCTACCAATGTAGCGGTCGAGCTTAACCACGGGCCATCTCCTTCACGCTGCGACGACTCCGCATCTTCAACCGCATCGGTTCCCAATAAAGCAGCCCCAGGCCAATGGCCAGGAAGACCCCGTGGACCCACCACAACCCAAGGGCCGGCGGCAGTTTGCCCTTCTCCAGGGAGCCGCGGGCGGAAATCAGGATGGTCAGGTACGCCATATAAAGCAGGATCGCCGGCAGCAGCTTGAGGAAGCGGCCCTGGCGCGGGTTGACCCGGGACAGCGGCACTGCCATCAAGGTCACGATAAACACCAGCAACGGCAGGGAAATCCGCCATTGCAGCTCGGCGATCGAACGCAGTTCCTTGCTGCCGATCAGGTCTGGGGTCGGGATCGCGTCGCGGTCGGTGACCTCATCGCTGACATCCGGCCGGGCCAGCATCACGCCATAGGTGTCGTACTTGATTGCGCGGTAATCGGCCTGACCGGGGCTGCCGTCATAGCGATAGCCATCTTCCAGGATCAGGTAACGGCTGCCATCCGGGCGCACTTCCTGGCGCCCCTTGTCGGCCACCAGAATCGAAATACCACGGTCTTTCTGGTTCTGGCCGAGGTTTTTCTGGGAGATGAACACCCCTCCCAGGTTGGCACGGTCATCCGACATTTGCTCGGTATAGGTCACCCGGGTGCCGTCGTTGAGCGCTTGGAAGCGGCCCGGCTCCAGGGTGTCGAATTCGGTCATGGCGTCCTGTTTGTTCAGCACCAGCTGGAACTGCATGGCGCCCTGGGGTGCCAGGCTCAAGCTCAGCCAGGCCACCACCAGCGCGATACCGGTGGCCGGAACCATGGTCATGGCCAGCAAACGTTGCTGGCTCATGCCGGTGGCCGACAACACGGTCATTTCGCTTTCAAGGTACAAGCGGCCGTAGGCCAGCAGAATCCCGAGAAACAGGCCCAATGGCAGGATCAACTGCAGGAAGCCCGGCAGGCGAAAGCCCATGATCAGGAACAGCGAACCCGGATCCAGGGCACCCGAGGCAGCCTGGGCGAGGTATTTGACGAAGCGACCACTCATGATGATGACCAGCAATACCGCACTCACGGCACTCAGGGTCAACAGGACTTCGCGGGATAGATAACGGAAGACGATCAAACCAGACACTCCAGGGTTGTCAGGCTAAGGCGGCCAAACAAGCAAGCATATCGAGTCGACCCATTGCTGCAGGCCGGCTAAAAAGATGGCGCATTATCCTGTGATTGACCGCACCTGTCACGGAGCTTGCTCATACGCGTGCACAAAGCTGCCCGCAAGGGTTGTCAGGCTCGGGCGGCGAGGTTCAAACTGCGGCCTTTGTCGCGGGCGGCCTACAGGCTGCCAAGCTTACAAGCCGGAGTACAGACTCCTGGCTCACTGACCTTTATAAGGGACCCGAAAATGGAACTGGTTGTAAAAAGCGTTAGCCCCGAAACGTTGAAAACCGCCACCCTCGTGGTCGCTGTCGGCGAAGGCCGCAAGCTGGGCGTTGCCGCCAAGCAACTGGACGAACTGAGCGGCGGCGCCATCAGCGCGGTCCTCAAGCGCGGTGACCTGGCCGGCAAGGTTGGCCAAAGCCTGCTGCTGCAAAGCCTGCCTAACCTTAAAGCCGACCGTGTATTGCTGGTGGGCATTGGTAAAGACGCCGAACTGGGCGACCGTCCGTTCCGCAAGATCATCGCCGGCATCCTCAACACCCTCAAGGGCCTGGGCGGCACCGACGCGGCCCTGGCGCTGGACGAAGTCGTGGTCAAGGGCCGCGACAGCTACGGCAAGACCCGCCTGCTGGCCGAAAGCCTGCTGGACGGCGGCTACGTCTTCGACCAGTTCAAGAGCACCAAGGCCGAACCCCGCGCCCTGAAGAAAGTCACCCTGCTGACCATCAAGGCGGCCCAGGCTGAAGTCGAACGCGCCGTGACCCACGCCCAGGCCATCGCCGGCGGCATGGCGTTCACCCGTGACCTGGGCAACCTGCCACCGAACATCTGCCACCCAACCTACCTGGGCGAGCAAGCCAAGGCGCTGGGCAAGGAATTCAAGGGCCTGAAAGTCGAAGTCCTGGATGAGAAGAAGATCAAGGAACTGGGCATGGGCTCGTTCTATGCCGTGGGCCAGGGCAGCGACCAGCCGCCACGCCTGATCGTGATGCAATACAACGGCGGCAAGAAGTCCGAGAAGCCATTTGCCCTGGTCGGTAAAGGCATCACCTTCGACACCGGCGGCATCAGCCTCAAGCCGGGCCTGGGCATGGACGAGATGAAGTACGACATGGGCGGCGCCGCCAGCGTGTTCGGCACCCTGCGTGCCGTGCTGGAACTCAAGCTGCCGATCAACCTGGTGTGCATCCTGGCCTGCGCCGAGAACATGCCGAGCGGCGGCGCGACCCGTCCGGGCGACATCGTCACCACCCTCAGCGGCCAGACCGTGGAAATCCTCAACACCGACGCCGAAGGCCGCCTGGTGCTGTGCGACGCCCTGACCTACGCCGAGCGCTTCAAGCCGCAAGCCGTGATCGACATCGCCACCCTGACCGGTGCCTGCGTGGTTGCCCTGGGCGCCCACACGTCGGGCCTGCTGGGCAACAGCGACGAACTGATCGGCCAACTGCTCAGCGCCGGCCAGGCTGCCGACGACCGCGCCTGGCAACTGCCGCTGTTCGATGAGTATCAGGAACAGCTGGACAGCCCGTTTGCCGACATCGCCAACATTGGTGGCCCGAAAGCCGGCACCATCACTGCGGCGTGCTTCCTGTCGCGTTTCGCCAAGAACTTCAACTGGGCCCACCTGGACATCGCCGGCACCGCCTGGACCAGCGGCGGCAAGGACAAGGGCGCCACTGGCCGTCCGGTTCCATTGCTGACCCAGTACCTGCTGGACCGCGCCAAAGCCTGAAACTGAAGATCCCCGGGCGCCTGTAAAGCCGCCCGGGGCTCAGGAACCGCAATGACCCAAGTCGACTTCTATATATTGCCCAGCGCCGATCCTTCCGCGCGCCTGGACTTTGCCTGCAAGCTCACCGAAAAAGCCTGGCGCATGGGCCACCGTATCTACCTGCATTGCAGCGATGCCGCCCAGCGTGACGACCTCGACGCCCGCCTGTGGCGCTTCAAGGGCGAAAGCTTCGTGCCCCACGGCCCCGCCGAATCAGAGCCGGAAGGCCTGGTGGTACTGGGTTTGGGCGACAGCTGTGGCGATCACACAGACCTGCTGGTCAACCTTGACCTGAAAGTACCGGCCTTCGCCAAGGGTTTCGCCCGCGTGGCGGAAGTGGTGGTGGAAGACCCGGCTATTCGTCAGGCCGCGCGGGAGAGTTTCCGTTTCTACCGCGAACAGGGCTATTCTCTGCAAGATCACCGGCTACAACGACTTTGAGCACACGATGGACACTCCAAACCCGCTAAAAGACTCTGACCACCTGCTGGACGACCTTGAGTCGATCCGCAAGCTGCTCGGTGATGATGACCTGCAACCGCCGCTGCTGACCGATGCGGTCAACGGTGACGTACAAATTCCCCTGCTGTTCGATATGGTGGGTGGCAAGCCGGTTACGCCGGAACCTATCGAAACGCCCGCGGTACAAGCTGCGCCGGCTGCGGCTGTTGCCGTACCTGCCGCCGAAAAAGCCCCCGACGCCCTGCTGCTGCACCTGGACAACGAACTGCGCGCCGCCGCGCAACTGATCATGCAAGACGTGATCGACGATTTTGCCCCGCATATCGAAACCGAGATCAAGCGCCGGCTGGATGCGCGCATGGAGCGGTTGTTGAGCCAGTACCAGAACTAAGGCTGACACATATCCCCTGTGGGAGCGGGCTTGCTCGCGAAGGGCGTGAACGATAACGCGTACATCCTGAATGAACGCGCCGCCCTCAGGTTTTTCGCGAGCAAGCTCGCTCCTACCCCTCTCCCCTATCCCCCGTTATACTTGTCGGCTTTCCTGAATTAATGCCAACTAGGGTCCCGCCGCGCATGGATAAGACCTACCAGCCGCACGCTATTGAAACTTCCTGGTACCAGACCTGGGAGTCCGAGAATTATTTCGCTCCGCAAGGCGCGGGCGATGCCTACACCATCATGATTCCGCCACCGAACGTCACTGGCAGCCTGCACATGGGCCATGGCTTCAACAATGCGATCATGGATGCCCTGATTCGTTTCCGCCGCATGCAGGGTCGCAATACCCTATGGCAACCAGGTACAGACCACGCCGGTATCGCCACCCAGATGCTGGTGGAACGCCAACTGGAAGCCACCGGCCAGAACCGTCACGACCTGGGCCGCGAGAAATTCCTCGAGAAAATCTGGGAATGGAAGGATCAGTCCGGCGGCAATATCAGCCGTCAGATCCGTCGCCTGGGCTCGTCCGTCGACTGGAGCCGCGAGCGCTTCACCATGGACGATGGCCTGTCGGAAGCCGTGAAGGAAGCCTTCGTGCGCCTGCATGAAGACGGCCTGATCTACCGCGGCAAGCGCCTGGTCAACTGGGACACCAAGCTGCACACGGCGATTTCCGACCTTGAAGTGGAAAACCACGACGAGAAAGGTTTCCTGTGGAACCTCAAGTACCCGTTGGCTGACGGCGCCAAGACCGCCGAAGGCAATGATTACCTGATCGTCGCCACCACCCGTCCGGAAACCATGCTTGGCGACGCCGCCGTCGCGGTTAACCCGAACGACGAGCGCTATCAGGCGCTGATCGGCAAGTTCGTCGAGCTGCCGCTGGTTGGCCGTCGCATCCCGATCATCGCGGACGACTACTGCGACCCTGAATTCGGCACCGGCTGCGTGAAAATCACCCCGGCCCACGATTTCAACGACTACGAAGTCGGCAAGCGCCACAACCTGCCGCTGCTGAACATCTTCGATAAAAACGCCGCCGTTCTGCCGGCCTGCCAGGTGTTCAACCTCGACGGCACGCTGAACGAGAGCATCGACGGCAAGATCCCGGCTGAATACGCCGGCCTCGACCGTTTTGAGGCGCGCAAGCAAATCGTTGCAGCCTTCGACGCCGCCGGCCTGCTGGTAAGCGTTGATGACCACGCCCTGAAGGTGCCGAAAGGCGACCGCTCCGGCACCATCATCGAGCCCTGGCTGACCGACCAGTGGTACGTGTCCACCAAGCCTTTGGCTGAGCCGGCGATCGCTGCCGTGGAAGACGGCCGCATCGCGTTCGTGCCGAAACAGTACGAAAACATGTACTTCTCGTGGATGCGTGACATCCAGGATTGGTGCATCAGCCGCCAGCTGTGGTGGGGCCACCGGATTCCGGCCTGGTACGACGAGTCGGGCAAGGTCTACGTGGGCCGCGACGAAGCCGAAGTACGTGCCAAGCACAACCTTGGCGCGGACGTGACGCTGCAACAGGACAACGACGTACTGGACACCTGGTTCAGCTCGGGCCTGTGGACGTTCTCCACCCTCGGCTGGCCGCAACAGACCGAGTTCCTGAAGAAGTTCCATTCCACCGACGTGCTGGTCACCGGCTTCGACATCATTTTCTTCTGGGTTGCCCGGATGATCATGCTCACCATGCACTTGGTGAAAAACGAAGACGGTACCCCGCAGGTACCGTTCAAGACCGTGTACGTGCACGGCCTGGTGCGTGATGGCCAGGGCCAGAAGATGTCCAAGTCCAAGGGCAACGTCCTGGACCCGCTGGACATCATCGACGGCATCGACCTGGAAACCCTGGTGCAGAAACGCACCTCGGGCCTGATGCAGCCGAAACTGGCGAAGAAGATCGAGAAGCAGACCCGCGACGAGTTCGCCGATGGCATCGCCAGCTACGGCACCGACGCCCTGCGCTTTACCTTCTGCTCGCTGGCGTCCACCGGTCGCGACATCAAGTTCGACATGGGCCGCGTCGAAGGCTATCGCAACTTCTGCAACAAGATCTGGAATGCCGCGCGCTACGTGCTGGATAAAGGCGAAGACTGCGGCCAGAACGGCGAGGCCATCGAGCTGTCCCTGGCAGACCGCTGGATCATCTCCCAGCTGCAGCGCACCGAAGCCGAAGTGACCCGTCAACTCGACCAGTTCCGCTTCGACCTGGCGGCGCAGGCCCTGTACGAGTTCATCTGGAACCAGTATTGCGACTGGTACCTGGAACTGTCCAAGCCCGTGCTGTGGGACGAGAACTCGCCGATCGAACGTCAGCGCGGCACCCGTCAAACCCTGGTGCGCGTACTGGAAGTGGCGTTGCGCCTGGCGCATCCGTTCATGCCCTTCATCACCGAAGAAATCTGGCAGCGCATCGCGCCGCTGGCGGGCAAAGACGGCAAGACCATCATGCTGCAACCTTGGCCGGTGGCCAACGACGCCCGCATTGATGAGGCGGCCGAAAGCGATATCGAGTGGCTCAAGACCCTGATGATGGGTACGCGCAACATCCGCGCCGAGATGAATATCGGTCCGGGCAAGCCACTGGCCGTGTTCGTGAAGAACGCCAGCAGCGAAGACCTGCGTCGCCTCACCGAGAACGACGCGCTGCTCAAGAAGCTGGCGAAGCTGGAGTCGATCACCGTATTGGCCGCTGGCGAAGAAGCACCGCTGTCCGCCACTGCACTGGTGGGCGAGATGGAAGTGCTGGTGCCGATGGCCGGCCTGATCGACAAGGGTGCCGAACTGGCGCGCCTGGACAAGGAAATCCTGCGCCTGCAAGGCGAAGTGCAGCGGGTGGGCGGCAAGCTGTCCAACGCGGCGTTCGTCGACAAGGCTCCGGCTGAAGTGATCGAGAAAGAACGCGCCAAACTGGCTGAGGCTGAACAGGCTTTGGGCAAGCTGGCGGAGCAACACGCGCGGATTTCCAGCCTGTAAGGGGCTGCCCGTGCGGAAAAAGAGACCTTCGGGTCTCTTTTTTTTGCTTGGAAAAACACCACTATTTCTCTTCGGAAACCCGATCAATGTGGGAGCTAGCTTGCCTGCGATGGCATCGCCTCGGTCTGGCAGATACACCGAGTCGCCTGCATCGCAGGCAAGCCAGCTCCCACATTTGACCGAGTTCGACCAAGGAATGTGTGACAATACCCGCCACTTTTGAAACAAACGCAGAATCGACGCAGCCCATGACCGCCCCCAGCACACCCAAAGCACCGCGCAAGAAGCCAAAATCCAATACGCCGGCCAAGCCCGTCGTTCCGCGCAAAGAGGCCACCTTGCACCCGCGTAACCGCCACCAGGGCCGTTACGACTTCCAGGCGCTGATCAAGACCACGCCCGAACTGGCGCAATTCGTGATCATCAACCCGTACGGCAAGGAAAGCATCGACTTCGCCAGCCCAGACGCGGTGCGGGTGTTCAACCGGGCGTTGCTCAAGGCGTTCTACGGCATCAATCACTGGGACATCCCGGCTGACTACCTGTGCCCACCGGTACCGGGGCGTGCCGACTACGTGCACTTCCTCGCCGACCTGCTGGCCAGCGTCAACGAAGGCGTGATCCCCCGTGGCGCGCCGGTGAAGGTGCTGGACATCGGCATGGGCGCCAACTGCGTCTATCCGTTGATTGGCTACAGCGAGTACCGCTGGAACTTCCTCGGCTCGGAAGTCGACCCGACCGCCGTGGCCGCCGCCAAGGCGATCGTGCAGTCCAACGGGCTGAACAAGGCCATCCAGCTGCGCCAGCAAACCAACCCCAAGCAGATCCTGCTGGGCTTGCTGGAGCCAGGCGAGCGGTTTGACCTGACCATGTGCAACCCGCCCTTCCACGCGTCCATGGATGAGGCGACCAAGGGCAGCGAGCGTAAATGGCGCGCACTGGGCAAGGCTGATCCGAAACGCAAGCTGCCGGTGCTGAACTTCGGTGGCCAGTCGGCGGAATTGTGGTGTGAAGGCGGTGAAGCGCGGTTTGTGACGCAGTTGATCGCTGAAAGCGCGCATTTCCAACATAAAGTGCTGTGGTTCAGCACCCTGGTGTCGAAAGCGTCAAACCTGCCGGCCATTCAGACAGCGCTGAAAAAGGCCGGTGTGCTGGAAAGCCAGGTAGTGGAGATGTCCCAGGGCCAGAAGCAGAGCCGCTTCGTCGCCTGGACGTTCCAGACCCCGAGCGAGCAACAGGTGTGGCGCCAGCGTTGGGCCCGTAAAGACTGATAAATCGCAGGCAACAAAAAACCGTGCCCGGATCGCTCCGGAGCACGGTTTTTTTTGCTGCGTCTTACTTGTTAACAGCGTCGGTCAGGCCTTTGGCCACAACCAGCTTGATAACTTTCTTGGCAGCGATTTCGATGGCAGCGCCAGTCGAAGGGTTACGGCCAGTACGGGCAGGACGCTCGGTCACTTTCAGTTTGCCAACGCCTGGCAGAGTGATTTCGCCGCCGTTTTCCAGCTGATCAGCAACGATCTGGCTCAGTTGGTCCAGCAGAGCACGCACGGTAGTTTTCGGTGCGTCTACAGCTTCAGCCAGATCAGCGATCAGTTGGTCTTTAGTAATAGCCATTGTGGTGTTCCTTCCCTATCAAATTCATTTGGATTGCAGAGTGCAGTGTCAGCCATCGAGCCCTGCCATCAAGGCCTGGCACCCAAGGGCTATAACCACGAAGATCGGGGTTATAGATACCTGAAACCGGGTTTGGTTCGACCTGACAAATGCTGAATGCACGCTTAACGCCCAGACTGCGCGTAAGACGGGGCAAAACTAGCACAGAGACGGGGAAATATCCGCCTCAACATACCCATTTGGTCAGCTTTATCGCTCTAAACCGTGAAAAAAAGGCATATGGCCCGTCGGATGGCGCTCAAAACGCCCTCCGAACAGCGCCATCCCCAGCGGGTGCGGTACACTGGCGACTTTTTCCGGGAGCCCCACCCCTCCCCTTCAACCAGCCGAGAAGCCCATGCCGATCCGTCATTGCATCGTCCACCTGATCGACAAAAAACCCGACGGCACACCCGCAGTTCTCCACGCCCGCGACTCCGAGCTTGCCGAGTCGGCAGCGATCGAGAACATGCTCGCCGACCTCAACGAGAGCTACAACGCCAAACAAGGCAAGGCCTGGGGCTTTTTCCATGCCGAGTCCGGCGCGCACCCGTTCAGCGGCTGGTTGAAGGAGTATTTCGACGGCGGCAAGGATTTCACCGCCTTCAGCCGCATTGCCGTGGAACACCTGCAGAAGCTGATGGAAGAGTCCAACCTCTCCACCGGCGGCCACGTACTGTTTGCCCACTATCAACAGGGCATGACCGATTACCTAGCGATCGCCCTGCTGCACCACAGTGAAGGCGTGGCCGTGACCGACCAGTTGGACGTGACGCCGTCGCGCCATCTGGATCTTGGCCAACTGCACCTCGCCGCGCGCATCAACGTGTCCGAGTGGCAGAACAACAAGCAGTCCAAGCAGTACATCTCGTTTATCAAGGGCAAGAACGGCAAGAAGGTCTCGGAGTACTTCCGCGACTTTATCGGCTGCCAGGAAGGCGTCGACGGCCCGGGCGAGACCCGCACCCTGCTCAAGGCCTTCAGCGACTTCGTCGAGAGCGAAGACCTGCCGGACGAATCCGCCCGCGAGAAAACCAAGACCCTGGTGGACTACGCCAGCAGCCAGGCCAAGCTCGGCGAGCCGATGGGCCTGGAAGAGCTGTCCGGGTTGATCGATGAAGATCGGCCAAAAGCCTTCTACGATCACATCCGCAACAAGGACTACGGCCTGTCGCCGGAAATCCCGGCGGATAAACGCACCCTCAACCAGTTCCGCCGTTTCACCGGGCGTGCCGAAGGCTTGTCCATCAGCTTTGAAGCGCACCTGCTGGGCGACAAGATCGAATACGACGAAGCCGCCGGCACCTTGATCATCAAGGGCCTGCCGACCCAGCTGACCGACCAGCTCAAGCGTCGCAACTGATGCTGGGCGGGATTCTGAAGAAAGTCCTGCTGGTGTTGCTGGTGGTGGTGGTTTTCCAGAACTGGGGCAAGATCGAGCGGTTGTTCAACCCCTCCCAGGTGGTGCCGGAGCAGACACGCGCGGCAGCGCGCGTGGTGCTGTATTCCACCGAGTGGTGCGGCTACTGCAAACAGATCCGGCGCTTTCTGGATTCCAAGGGGATTCCCTACCAGGCGTTCGATATCGAGAAGGACGCCCAGGCGCGCAAGGCGTACGAGGCGTTGGGGGGCGGCGGGATTCCGTTTGTGGACGTGAACGGCACGCTGATTCGCGACTACAACCCGGAAGCGATCATGGCGGCCCTGAAGTAACTCACTCTGTAAAATACCGCAGATCAAATGTGGGAGATTCTATGGTTGAGGGGCAACCCTCAACCAACCTTTGGTTGGTATTCGCTTTGTCCTTTTAGC
>NZ_JACAPN010000028.1:0-36315 GCF_013385665.1 Pseudomonas sp. D4002 | reverse complement strand
GTCGCGGCGGCCCGCGGAACCGTGCCGGAGTGCGGGCATGCCGAGCCTAAGCGAGGCACCGAGTGGTGGGGCAAAGACCTTTTGGTTACTTTTGGGGCGTTTGCCAAAAGTGACCCGCTGTAAGAGCGGAACCATAAGCGGCCGTTACCGCAGCAACGGGTATGTACCCAATCAGCTGCCCATATCCCCCGCCCAACCCTCCTACGCAACTATTGGTTACAAGTTGGTGATAACCTCACCGTTCCCCCACCCAGACCCGTCTCCCCGATGCCCAGTGAACCCGCGCTGCTGTTACGTCACCACCGCCCTTTCATCGCGTTCTGGCTGGCGCGGATCTTCACCGCCAGCGGTTTCCAGATGCTCACCGTGGCCATCGGCTGGAACCTCTACCAACTGACCGGCAACGTGCTGGACCTGGGTTTGGTCGGCCTGGTGGAGTTCGTACCGCGGGTGCTGTTCATGCTGCACACCGGCCATGTGGCCGACCGCTATGAACGGCGCAAGGTCGCAGCCATCTGCCAGACCGTTCAAGCGTTGATCGCGCTATCCCTGGCAATCGGCGGACTGACCGGCAATGTCACCCGCGAGATGATTTTCATCCTGGCGTTCCTGCTGGGCGCGGCGCGTTCGTTTGAAATGCCCACCACCCAGGCCCTGCTGCCGAGCATCGTGCCCACTGCACTGTTTCCCCGCGCCGTGGCGTCGTCGCAGTCGGCGCAGCAATTGGCCACCATCGTGGCGCCGGCGCTGGGCGGTCTGCTGTACGCCTTTGGCAGTGTCTGGGTCTACGGCCCCACGGTGGTGCTGTACCTGATCGCCTGCGTGCTGACCCTCAACCTGCCCGCGCGCCAGACGCCGCTGAACAAGGCCAAGGCGACCATGGATTCGTTGCTGGCCGGGATTCGTTTTATCCGCAGTCGGCCGGACATCCTCGGCGCGATTTCCCTGGACCTGTTCGCCGTATTGCTGGGCGGCGCCACGGCCTTGCTGCCGGTGTTCGCCAAGGACATTTTACTGACCGGGCCGTGGGGCCTTGGGCTGCTGCGCTCGGCGCCAGCGGTCGGGGCGTTGTTGATGTCGTTGTGGCTGGCGCGGTTTGCCGTCGACCGGCATGTGGGGCGGATCATGTTTACGGCGGTCGGGGTGTTTGGCGTAGCCACCATCGCGTTCGGCCTGTCGACCTCGTTCTGGTTCTCCCTGGCGGTGCTGGTGGTATTGGGCGCAGCGGACATGATCAGCATGGTGATCCGCGCCTCGTTCGTGCAACTGGAAACCCCGGACGAAATGCGCGGCCGGGTCAGCGCGGTCAACGGGCTGTTTATCGGCGCGTCGAATCAGTTGGGCGAGTTCGAGTCCGGGATCACCGCCCACTGGTTCGGCACCGTGCCCGCCGTGGTCATGGGCGGCATCGGCACGCTGGTGGTGACCGGGGTCTGGATCAAACTGTTCCCGACCCTGGCCAACCGCGACCGCATGCATGTGCCGGTGGAAGAACCCGCCCAGGTTTAGAAGACCTTGTCGAGGGTGACGGGAAAGTCCCGCACCCGCTTGCCGGTGGCGTGATACACCGCGTTGGCCACCGCCGCCGCAACCCCGACTATCCCGATCTCGCCGACGCCCTTGGAACCAAGGGCGTTGACGATCTCGTCGTGTTCTTCGACAAACAGCACATCTATCTCGCCGATATCCGCGTTTACCGGAATGTGGTATTCGGCCAGGCTGTGGTTCATGGAGCGACCCAATGCGTGATCGACCTGGGTCTCCTCATGCAACGCCATGCCGATGCCCCAGACCACACCGCCGAGAATCTGGCTACGGGCCATCTTCGGATTGACCACCCGCCCGGCCGCAATCGCACTGACCACCCGGCTGACCTTGATGGTGCCCAGGTCCTCATCCACCCGCACTTCGACAAACACCGCCGAATGCGTGGCAGAGGCATAGCCTTCGCGCTGTTTGCCCGGCTCGCAATCCACCTGCACTTCCAGCGCCTGCTCGCCGCTGTCTTGCACCAATTGCGCCAGGGAGATGCGCTGGTCACCGGCGTGCAGCTGGCCATTCTCAAACCGCGCCGACTCAGCGTCTTTGAACGCCGGGTAAGTCTTGCGCGCAATGTCCAACAGCTTGGCGTTCAACGCTTCACAGGCCTGTTGCACCGCGCTGCCCACCGACGACACGGTAAACGAGCCGCCCTGCAACGGCGCCGTCGGCAGCGATGAATCCCCCAGCAGGAACGTCACATCGCCTACCGGCACGCCGCTGGCCTGGGCGGCGATCTGCGCCATGACCGTGTAAGTGCCGGTGCCGATATCGGTGGTGGCACTGCTGACCGTGAGCTTGCCCAGGTGGTCGATCCGCGCCTTGGCGCTGGCTTTCATTTGCAGGGCCTCCCACACCCCGCCGGCCATGCCCCAACCAACCAGTTGGCGACCATCGCGCATGCTTCGCGGCTCCGGGTTGCGCTGGCTCCAGCCAAAACGCTCGGCACCTTCGCTGTAGCATTCGCGCAACGCTTTGCTGGACCAGGGCTTGTCTTCGTTCTGATTGCGCTCGGCATAGTTGATCAGCCGCAATTGCACCGGGTCGATGCCCAGGGCGCAGGCCAGTTCATCCATCGCGCATTCCAGGCCGATCACCCCCAGCGCTGCGCCGGGGGCGCGCATGTCCAGCGGTGTGAACACGTCCAGCGGCACCAGCTTGTAGGTCAGCAGCACGTTATCGCAGTGATAAAGCATGCCGCTCCATTCCACCACGTGTTCGCTGAAGTCCTCGAAGCGCGAGGTCTGGCCGATGGCGGTGTGGCCCAGGGCAAGCAAGCGGCCATTGGCGGCAGCACCCAGTTGCAGGCGCTGCAAGGTGCGCGGGCGATAACCGACGGTGAACATCTGCTGGCGCGTGAGGGTGACGCGCACCGAACGCTTCAGGGCCAGCGATGCCATCACTGCCAGCGGCAACTGGTACTGCGGGCGCAGACCGGAACCAAAGGCGCCCCCGACGAACGCGGCGAAGATCCGCACCTGGCTTTTATCCAGGCCGAAGACTTTCTGCACATAGGCCTGGCAGTTCTGCGGGCCCTGGGTCTTGTCGTGGATATGCAGGGTGCCGTCCGGCTGATACAGCACGGTGCTCGCGTGGGGTTCCATGGGGTTATGGTGTTCGATGGGCGTGCTGTAGTGCAGGTCCAGGCTCGTGGCGGCGCCGGTCCATTCGGCCTGGAAGTTGCCGCGCGGCTTGGGCGGTGTTTGCGGCGACGGGTGCGCCTGCTCCTGCAAGGCCAGCAGATCGGTCTCGGCAGGCTCGGCGGCGTATTCGATCTGCACCAGGGAACCGGCGTGGCGCGCCAGCTCCAGGTTGTCGGCAATCACCAATGCCAACGGCTGGCCGCTGTAGAGCACGCGGTCGTTGTACAGCGGGCGAAACGGCGAGCCGTCGGCAGCATCGGCATCGGCGTAGCTGTCGTCGTAGCTGGCCAGTTTCGGGCGGTTGAGGTGATCAAGCACCATCACCACACCGGGCAGCGCCAGGGCTTGGGACGCATCAATGCGGATGACCCGGCCCTTGGCGATGTTGCTCGACACCACGCTGCCGTGCAGCAAGCCATCCTCGGGAAACTCACCGGCATAGCGCGCTTGCCCGGTGACCTTGAGCAGACCGTCGACCCGGTCCAACGGTTTGCCGATTGCGCTCATGACGTGGCTCCTGCAACAGCGGCATCGCTCAGGGCGCGAATGATCGCGCGGCGTGCCAGTTTGATCTTGAAGCCGTTGTGCTCCAGCGGCTCGGCGTCCAGCAGCAGGGTTTCGGCGGCAGTGCTGAAAGTTTCGCGGCTGACGGACTGGCCGATCAGCGCGGCTTCCACCGCACGATCACGCCATGGCTTGTGGGCGACGCCGCCCAGGGCCAGGCGGGCGTCGACGATCACATCGCCATCCAGCTCCAGCGCCGCCGCGACAGATACCAGGGCGAAGGCGTAGGAAGCCCGGTCACGGATTTTAAGATAGTGACTGTGGGCAGCCAGGTGGTCGGCAGGCAACTCGATGGCGGTGATCAGTTCGTCGTCGGCCAACTGGTTATCCCGCTGGGGTGCATCGCCCGGCAGCCGGTGAAAGTCGGCGAACTCGATGACCCGCGCACCACCCCGGCCCTGCACATGCACCCGCGCATCCAGGGCGGCCAGGGCCACGCACATGTCCGAAGGATGGGTGGCGACGCACTGGTCGCTGGCGCCGAGGATCGCGTGGATGCGGTTCAAACCGACCCGCGCCGGGCAGCCACTGCCGGGCTCGCGTTTATTGCAGGGCACGGCGGCGTCATAGAAGTAGTAGCAACGGGTGCGTTGCAGCAGGTTGCCGCCGGTACTGGCCATATTGCGCAATTGCGGCGAGGCGCCGGCGAGGATGGCCTGGGACAGCAGCGGGTAGCGTTCCTCGATCAGCGGGTGCCAGGCCAGGTCGGCGTTGCTCACCAGGGCACCGATCATCAAGCCGCCCCCGGGAGTTTCTTCCACGTCGCGAAGTGGCAGCCCGGTGATATCAATCAGGTGCTCCGGGCGGCTGATGTTCTCTTTCATCAGGTCCAGCAGGTTGGTGCCACCGGCGATAAACCGCGACGCCGGGCTGACCAGGTGCACCGCCTCCTGCACGTCGGCCGGCTTGCTGTAATGGAAGGGATTCATTGCTCACCTCCCTGCACGCGGCACGCCGGCAAGGCTTCTTCGATGGCATCGCGGATGTTGTTGTAGGCGCCGCAGCGGCAAAGGTTGCCGCTCATCAGTTCCTGGATCTGCGCGGTGTCGTGGGCGCGGCCTTCACGGGCCAGGCCCACCGCCGAGCAGATTTGCCCCGGCGTGCAGTAGCCACACTGGAAGGCATCGTGCTTGATAAAGGCCTGTTGCATCGGGTGCAGGTCGTCGCCCGAGGCCAGGCCTTCGATGGTGGTCAACTCGGCACCGTCGCACATCACCGCCAGGGTCAGGCAGGCGTTCACCCGTTTACCGTTGAGCAACACGGTGCAGGCGCCGCACTGGCCGTGGTCGCAGCCCTTCTTGGTGCCCGTCAGGTCCAGTTGCTCGCGCAGCAGGTCCAGCAGGGTGGTCCAGGGCAATACATCCAGTTGGATGGGGTCCCGATTGAGGGTCAGGCGTATCGGATGACTGACGAACGGCTTGGCCGCCGCGCCATTGGGAGTTGCGCTCATAAACACCTCACGGATTGGTGTGCAATCGCGGCGTTCAGAAAAGTCGCCGTCTTAGCGGTCCGACTTCCGGAGTTTATGAGCGTTCAAGGCAATTGATGGGTGGCGATCAGCGAATGCCGAGGGTGGTGACCAACTGGTTGCGCGGTGGGTTGATCGAGGTGTTGCTGTACTGGAACGTGCCGCCGGCTTCGACATTATCCAGCTGGAACGTATAGATGTAGCCCATCAACGTTCCCGCGCCGCTGCATGGCTGGCTGATGGAACCCACCTGGCAGATGGCGGTGGTGCTGATACGGGGCACCGACGCGCCGTCGAAAAATGCCTGTGGGCTGTTGCCCAGGCCGACTTCCATCACGTACACCAGGGTTTGCCCGCGGTGCGTGCACATCTGGGTGCTGTCGGCCCGCTCGGGAATGGTTTCAGTGCACTTCGCCGACTGAACCTTGAATACCCGCACCTCGCTCAACGCCGGTGCAGGCGCGCCCCACGCCGGTGCCGCACCGAGCCACAGGCCGATGCAACCGAACAGAGCTAGACTCCAGGCGCTGGCTTTTTTCATGCTGTCGATGACCCTGTAATAAACGTCGGCGCAGTATGCCTCAAGGCCATGATCAAGCCTATGCGCCACTGGCCCTCGGCTGCTGGTATGATGCGCCGCTTTTTCCGATCCTCTCTGGAACCACAGGCGCTTGGCGCAGTTTGTGCTTTGACTTAGAGGTCAACAAATAACGACGCAAGATAGCGTCACAGGGAGCAGGCATGCTGGAAAAGCTGTTTCAACTCAAGGCACACAACACGAATGTGCGCACCGAGATTCTCGCGGGCGTCACCACCTTCCTGGCCATGGCCTACATCCTATTCGTCAACCCGAGCATTCTCGGCGAGACCGGCATGGACAAGGGCGCGGTCTTTGTCGCGACCTGCCTGGCGGCGGCCATCGGTTCCACCGTGATGGGCCTGATCGCCAACTACCCGATTGCCCTGGCACCGGGCATGGGCCTCAACGCATTCTTCACCTACACCGTGGTCCTGCACATGGGCCACACCTGGCAAGTGGCGCTGGGTGCGGTGTTCATCTCGGCAGTGCTGTTCTTCCTGCTGTCGATCTTCCGCATCCGCGAATGGATCATCAACAGCATCCCGCTGCCCCTGCGCTCGGCGATTGCGGCGGGTATCGGCCTGTTCCTGGCGCTGATCGCCCTGCACAACGCCGGCATCGTGGTCAGCAACCCGGCCACCATGGTGGGCCTGGGCGACCTGAAACAACCCGCGCCGATCCTCGCCACCCTCGGCTTCGCGCTGATCGTTGCGCTGGAAGCCCTGAAAGTGCGCGGCGCGGTATTGATCGGCATCCTGGTGGTGACCATCGCCTCCATCGTGCTGGGCTTCACCCCGTTCGGCGGCGTGATGTCGATGCCACCTTCGCTGGCCCCGACCTTCCTGCAACTGGACATCAAAGGCGCCCTGGACATCGGCCTGGTGAGCGTGATTTTCGCGTTCCTGTTCGTCGACCTGTTCGACAACTCCGGCACCCTGATCGGCGTCGCCAAGCGCGCGGGTCTCATGGGCAAGGACGGCCACATGCCGAAAATGGGCCGCGCGCTGATCGCTGACAGTACGGCGGCCATGGCCGGCTCGCTGCTGGGCACCTCGACCACCACCAGCTACATCGAATCGGCGGCGGGCGTGAGCGCCGGTGGCCGTACCGGTTTGACCGCCGTGGTGGTCGCGATCCTGTTCCTGCTGGCGCTGTTCTTCTCGCCACTGGCGGCCAGCGTTCCGGCCTTCGCCACCGCACCGGCGCTGCTGTTCGTGGCCGTGCTGATGACCTCGGGCCTGGCCGAAATCGACTGGGACGACATCACCGTCGCCGCACCGGTGGTGATCACCGCCCTGGCGATGCCATTCACTTATTCCATCGCCAACGGCATTGCCTTCGGTTTCATCGCCTGGACCGCCATCAAGCTGCTTTCGGGCCGCTACCGTGAGCTGAACCCGGCGCTGGTGATCCTGTCGATTCTGTTTGTGATCAAGCTGGGCTGGTTCAACGCATGACTTTTGACGCCGCAAGCTACACCGTTCAACTGGAAGAAAAGGTCACGCGCCTGCGTGACCTGCTGGCGCCGTTCGACGCGCCAGAGCCTCAGGTTTTCGACTCGCCGTTGCAGAACTTCCGCCTGCGGGCGGAGTTCCGCCTGTGGCGCGAAGAGGGTCAGCGCCACTACGCAATGTTCTCCCAGGACGACAAGCGCACACCGATCCTCATTGAAGAGTTTCCGATTGCCAGCCTGCGCATCAACCAATTGATGCCGCAACTCAAGGCCGCCTGGCAAGCCAGCGCCGCCCTGAGCCACAAGCTGTTCCAGGTGGAGTTCCTCACCACCCTGGCCGGCGACGCGATGATCACCCTGTGCTATCACCGCCCGCTGGACGAGCATTGGCATACGGCGGCGAACAAGCTGGCGGCGGACCTGAACGTCAGCATCATCGGCCGCTCCAAGGGCAAGCGCGATGTGATCGGCCGCGATTACGTGGTCGAGAAACTCGACGTCGGCGGTCGCACCTTCAGCTATCGCCAGCCTGAAGGCGCGTTCACCCAGCCCAACGGCACGGTGAACCAGAAGATGCTCAACTGGGCATTCGAAGCCCTGGGCGATCGCAGTGACGACTTGCTGGAGCTGTACTGCGGTAACGGCAACTTCACCCTGCCCCTGGCCACTCGCGTGCGCAAAGTGCTGGCCACCGAGATCAGCAAGACTTCGGTGAACGCGGCGCTGAGCAACCTCGATGAAAACGCGGTGGATAACGTCACCCTGGTGCGTTTGTCTGCCGAAGAGCTGACCGAGGCCTTGAATGAAGTGCGGCCGTTCCGCCGCCTGCACGGCATCGACCTCAAGAGCTACGAGTTTGGCAGCGTGTTCGTCGACCCGCCGCGTGCCGGCATGGACCCGGACACCTGCGAGCTGACCCGACGCTTCGAGAACATCCTGTACATCTCCTGCAACCCGGAGACGTTGGCGGCGAACATTGCGCAACTGCATGACACGCACCGGATTACCCAGTGCGCCATGTTTGACCAGTTCCCGTGGACGCACCACATGGAATCGGGTGTGTTGCTGACCCGGCGTTAAATCCCCAGCACTGCAAAGATCAAAATGTGGGAGCCGTCGAGCTTTAGCGAGGCCGCGATGGCGGTGGGTCAGACAGAAAAATGTCATCAGTCCCGCCGCCATCGCAGCCTCGCCAAGGCTCGACAGCTCCCACAGTGGATCGGTGTGTTAGCCGATATAGCCATCATGCCGATGGCTGGAAATACCCCGCCAACGCCCGCAGATCCTGCTCGTTCAGCAACCCTGCAAAATACTTCAGTTGTATCCGCGCCAGCAGATACGCATGCCGCGCATCCGCCAGGTCGCGGCGTGCCGTGAACAGTTGCTGCTCGGCATCCAGCACATCGAGGTTGACGCGCTCGCCACCGGTCACGCTTTTCTTCGTCGCCGTCACCAGGGCGGTGGCCGAGCTGACCGCCATTTCATACGCCCGCACTTTGGCCGCGCCGCTGGTGTTGAGGTTGAATTGCTTGCGCAGTTCGATCAGCGTCCTGGCGGTCTGCGCGTCCAGTTCATATTGGGCCTGGGACAGTTGATTGGCGGCCTGACGGGTTGACGCCGACACCGAGCCACCGGCGAACAGCGGCAGGCTGACCTGGATGCCGACGCTGTTGGTGTCGTACTTCTGGTTGTAGCTGCTTTCCGAATCCGAGCTGGTCTGGCGACTGCTCGCATACAGGCTGACCTTGGGCATGTGCCCGGCGCGCTTGCGCTCCACTTCGTATTCGGCGACGTCCAGCGCGTGGTGCTGGGATTTGAGCTCCGGGTTGTTGGCCATCGCCATTTCCCGCCAGGTCTCGAAACGGTTGGGCTCCAGCGGCGGGATCTCGAACTGGCGAGTCAGCGGCGCCAACTCGTCTATCTGCAACGGCTGGCCCACAATCGCTTCCAGCTCGCGCAAGGCTGCGTCCTGGGTGTCCAGGGATTCGATCTCTTCGGCCTGGGCCAGGCTCAGGCGTGCCTGGGTTTCCAGCACATCGGTGCGGGTGCCCTCGCCGCCCTTGAGCAGCCGTTCATTGAGTTGCAGGCGCTCGGCATACGCGCGTTTCTGGGCGCGGCTCAGCTCGATCCGCTCCTGGGCCAGCAACGCCTGGCTGTAGGCGCTCAACACCCGCACGGCCAGTTCCTGGCTCTTGCTGCGAAAGCGTTCATCGGCAAACAGCGCCTGCGCTGCACCCTGGCGATAGCGCGCATAGGCTTCGTAATCGAGCAGCGGTTGTTGCAGGGTCAGGGTCGAGGCATAGCTGCGGTAATCGCGGTCGCTGGTGACGTTGCCCACCGCCGTCGACTGGGTGACTTCGGACTCATTGCGCGAGTTGTTGTAGCTCCAGTACAGGTTCGGCAACAGCCCGGCGCGGCCGATGATGCGGTTTTCCTCGCCGGCCTCGCGCTCCTGGATTGCCGCCTGAAACGTCGGGTCGTTGCGCAGGGCCAAGTCATAGGCGTCGAGCAATCCCAGCGCCTGAACCGATCCACTGCAGGCACAACACAGACCGAATAACAGCGCCTTCATTCTTCCACCAACGCCATGTGAGTCCGATCCAGCAAGGGTTTGAACAGGTAGTTAAGCATCGAGCGCTCACCGGTTTTGACGAACGCTTCCACCGGCATGCCCGGGCGAATCTGCAAGCCGTCGAGCTGGCGCATGCCAGCTGCACTGACCTGGGCGCGCAAGGTGTAATACGGCTCATCGGTGCGCTCGTCGACCTGGCGGTCGGCCGACACCAGCGTCACTTCACCGGCAATGCGTGGGGTGGTGCTCTGGTTGAACGCCGAGAACAGCAACTCCACCGGCAAGCCCGGGTGCACCTTGTCGACCATCTGCACCGGCACCCGCGCTTCCACCAGCAGTGGTTCGCCCTGGGGCACGATGTCCATCAGCGCCTGGCCGGGCTTGATCACGCCGCCTTCGGTGTACACCTCCAGCCCCACCACCACGCCAGCCGCCGGCGCGCGCACCAGGCTGTTGGCCAGTTCGAATTCGGCCGAGGCCAACCGGTTGCGCAAGTCGTCGCTGCGGGTGCGGGTTTCGGCCAGTTGGCCGCGCAGGTCTTTCTGGAAGTCTTCGCCGAGCTGGCGGATGCGCAGGCGCAGTTCAAGGACTTGCCGTTGCAACTGGCCGATGCGGCCGAAATCCTCGGCAATCGCACCGTCGAGCTGGGCATACAGCCGTTCATTTTCCAGCAGCCGATTGCGCGGAATGTAGCCGTCCCGCGCCAGCTCGCGCAGGCCTTGCAGTTGTTCATTCATCGCGGTGCGTTGCAGCACTTTGCTGGCCTGGGATTCCCGGGTGCCGCGCAATTGTGCCTCGGCCCCGGCGATGGTTTCCCGCAGGCCTTGCTGCTCCGTGGCCAGGGCCTGGGCGCGACTGCTGAACAGTTGCCGTTGCAGGCTCAAGGTGGCGGCGGCCTCAGGCTCGTTCAGCAGTTCGGGACCGAAGACGATGGCCGACAAGCCTTCGCTCTCGGCACTCAAGCGCGCTTCGCTGGCCCGGGACGCAATGAACTGGCTGCGCAAAGACTGCATCTGCCCGCGCAACGGGGTTTCCTTCAGGCGGATCAATACCTGGCCGGCGCTCACCACCTCGCCATCGCGCACCTCGATCCGCTCGACGATCCCGCCCGCGGGGTGCTGCACCGTCTTGCGGTGCCCCGACACCATGACCTTGCCGGACACCGCCACGCCCTTGTCCAACGGTGCCAGCGCGGCCCAGCCCAGGAACCCGGCAAACCCGCCGAGCACCAGCAACCAGCCCAGGCGCGCGTATTTTTTATCGTCCAGCGCCAGCACGTTGTTCACCGGCGGCACGCTGTTGTCCGTCACAAGCACAGGTCGGCTCATGCTTTTTTTCCTTCACCGAGGCGGTAGCTCATGCTCATCGCCGACACCGGTTTGGGCGGCGCGGTCGCCGGTTTCTGCGTGGCCTCCAGCACCCGCGCCGTGGGCCCGAACGCCTGCAACTGGCCGTCCCGCAGAATCAGTAATTGGTCCGTCAACGCCAGCACAGGGGTCTTGTGGGTGATCAGCACCAGCGTGCGACGCTGCGCCTTGAGCAAGGTGATGGCATGGAGCAAGGCCTGCTCGCCGGCCTCATCGAGATTGGAATTGGGCTCATCCAGTACGATCAGCGCAGGCACGCCGTACAGCGCTCGCGCCAGCGCGACACGTTGCTTCTGCCCGCCGGACAACCCGGCACCGCCCTCCCCCAGTTGGGTGTCGTAGCCTTGGGGCAACTGCAGGATCAGTTGATGCACGCCGGCCATTTGCGCGGCAGCGAGCACCTTGTCCGAATCCACGGTGTCGAAACGCGCGATGTTGTCGGCAATGCTGCCGGCGAACAGCTGGATGTCCTGGGGCAGATACCCAATGTGCGGGCCGAGTTGCTGCTTGTCCCATTGCGCCAGGTCCGCGCCGTCCAGCCGCACCTTGCCGGCCAAGGGCGCCCAGGCCCCCACCAGCAACCGCGCCAGGGTCGACTTGCCGCAACCGGAAGGCCCGATCACGCCCAGCACGTCACCGGCAGGCAGGCTGAACCCGAGGTTGGCCAACGCAGGCCGACGACTGCCGGGCGCACACGCGCTTACCTGTTCGACCGTCAACTGGCCGCTGGGCGCCGGCAAGCTCATGCGCTCGGTGCGCGCCGGGTTGGCCGCCAGCATCAGGGTCAATCGCTCATAGGCCAGGCGCGCCGAACTCCACTGTTTCCACACGCCGATCAGCTGGTCGATAGGGCTCAGTACCCGCCCCATCAGGATCGAGCCGGCGATCATCATTCCCGGCGTAATAGCCCCCTGCACCGCCAGCAATGCGCCCAGACCGAGGACCAATGACTGCAACGCCAGGCGTACGCCCTTGGACCAGGCACTGATGGCAGCGGTCTTTTCACTGGCCAGGTTCTGCGCCGCCAGAAACGCCTGGTGCTGGGCAAACCAGCGCGCACGCAGGGTTGCCAGCATGCCCATGGCTTCGATGGCTTCGGCATTGCGCAGGTTGGCCGTGGCCTGCTGGCTGGCGCTGATCGACAGCTGATTGGCCTGAGTCAACGGTGCCTGGCAGATGTGCTGGTTGGCCCACGCCAGCGCCATCAGCATCAGCGCACCGGCCAGCGCCAGGACGCCGAGCCAGGGGTGGAACAGGAAGATCACCAGCAAGTACACCGGAAACCACGGCGCATCAAAAAATGCGAACAGCGCCTGGCCGGTGGCGAACTGGCGCAAGGTCGTCAGGTCGCTCAACGCCTGCCCGGCCGCCTGGGTACCGCCCTTGAGTTGCGCCTCGAACGCGGCGTCGTACACCCGCTGGTTCAGGCGCATGTCCATCTGTGTGCCAAGACGGATCACCACCTGGCTGCGCACCCACTCCAGCGCGCCCATCAAGCCGAACAAGCCAAGGATCATCAGCGTCAGCATCAACAGGGTCATCGAGTTGCCGGAGGCCAGCACCCGGTCGTAGACCTGCAACATGTACAGCGCCGGGGCCAGCATCAACAGGTTGATCACTGCCGAAAACAGGCCAATGTTGAGGAAGCCACTTTTATAGGCCGTGAGAGCGGCCAGGGTTTCGTTGCCGGCATGGCGCATCGAGGGAGTCTCATGGGGGAAATCGGGAAGCGCCGCCCGCGTTTGACACGCCGCGCGCCGCTGCGCAGAATTTGTCACCGCCGTCGCCCTGGCCTTCGAAACTCACGGCGACGACGGGGTTTACGCAGCGAATGGGAGAGTGATCTTCCATTCGCTTTTTTCATTGCGCAGCAACATCAGGCAGCGAGTGCCCAGTCCTGTGCAACGTCCTGCACGCCTACCAGGGCGACGTCGGTGGTGGTTGCCGTAGCGTGTGCTGCCAGGCCGGCCGAGATCTCGTCGAAGGTGTTGGCGGTGGACAGGCCGAAGTCGTCCAGCAGGTTGTTGAGCACGGTTTCCAGTGCCGAGGTGTTGCCTTGCATCAGGCTGTAGATCACGTTCTGAACGTCATTGCCGACGCGGCCTGCACCTTGTGCCGCGCTCAAGTCGAGGCCGTTGAAAGCCACTTTGAACGCATCGAGGGTGAAGTCGCTGCCATTGCCGCCGCCCAGGCCGGTGCCCAGTTGAACGTTATCCAGGTTGCCCCACAGGTAGTGGTTTTCGTTGTGGCTGGCTGGCAGCGCCGGGTTGAATACGTAGTGCAGGCCGTTGCTGGTGTTGCTGTCGGCAATGAAGGCGTAGTCGGAATTGTTGGCGCCGTGGGTCGAATACTGGTCGCCGCTCAGGGAGCCGTTGCTGAAGCCGCCGGTGTTGCTGCTGCCGTGCCCCGCAGTGTTGAACCCCAGTGCCCAGTCGGTCAGATAGTCCGAGACGGAGTAAGCACCGAGCGCAGCTTCGTAACTAACAGAAATAGTCATCACTTAACCTCGTTATAAACAACACGATTGATCAGCACGCTCATACAGCGCACTTTTTGCCCACCCTTGGGCAAAACCGTTGGTTGATAAAGTGCCGTGGCACCTTGATCAGAACTTGTATTCGAGCATCCCGCTCAACGTTCGCCCGCGCGCCAGGCTCAGGTTATTGGCGTCCCCCATGGCAACGAAGTAGGCCTCATCGGTGGCGTTTTCCAGCGCCAGGGCGATGTTCAATTGGTCGGTCATCCAGTAGCTGGCGTACAGGTCATAGAGGGTGTACTGGGGCCATAGCGCCTGGTCGATGAAGTCATAACCTTGTGAGTCGAGGTTCTCGCCATTGCCTGAGCTGTAGCGCACGCGGACGCCCATATCGAGTCGCTTTTCCAGGAAGCGCGCGCCCAGGGTCAGCGAGCCGCGATCAGCCGGCATATAGGTGGCGTTGCCCATGATCCGGCCACAGCTTTCCTTGTTGTTGGCGACATCGTCGTCCAGCACCTCATACGTGGTCACCGGGCGCAGGCCGATCGTGCCGTTTGGCCGGGTGTAGCGTTCATAGCGTGTGGTGGACGGCCCGTTCTTCTTCGCCCCGCCCATGTAATAGTTCTTCGAGCAGAACTCATTACTGCCGATCATGTGGGTGTAACTAAGGTTGGCGTACGCCCGCCCCATGTCGTAGTTGAGCTGGTACTCCACCCCCCGAAAGCGCGTGGGGTTGGTGTTATTGACGTACGCCATCGTGCCGAGAAAACCGCCGACGGAGGTCTCCGGCAAACTGACGCTGTGATTGAGGAAAGAGAAGTTCTCGATCCGGGTATCGAAGTAAGCCACCTTCATGCCCAGGCGGTCGTCACCGAACAGCAGTCCCTCTTTGAATACGTTCACGCCCATTTCCCAGTCCCGCGACTCTTCGGGTTTCAGGAACGGGTTGGGAAACACCCGCTCTGATGAGCTGCCACCGTGAGGACGCCCGGTCATGAAGGTTTCCGTCACCGCCGGCGGGCGCCAGCCCTTGCCCCAGCGGGCGTAGAGTTGCATCCAGTCCAGCCCCGGCTTTATGCCGATACCGAACGTGGGAGAGAACTGACCCTCTTCTCTATCAATGTCGAACACTTCCTCGACACGCTTGGCACCTACCGTGCTGCTGTAGAACCGATCGCGCCGGTAGAGCGTCATCCCGGTGACCCCTTCCAGCCGATAGCGGTCGTACCGCAAGCCCGCATCCAGCGTCAGCCAGTCGCCATATTCGTACTGCAGGTTGTTGAACAGGCTGGCGATGGTGCGTTTGCCACCGGGCGTCCCGCCTTCAACGTAAGGCAACAGGCCGGAAAGGTTAGTGGCCTCGACCTTGTTGGTACTGGGCTTGAACTTGTCTTGATACACCTCCACGCCGTAGTTCCAACTCACATGACCCAACGCATCGAAGTCGAACCGCGATGTGTTGTCGCCCTGTACACCCCAGGTATCGGTCTGAAAATGATCCGTGTAGCCCGCCACATAGTTGCCGGAGGTCAGCGACGCGGTGTTGGGCGCATTGTCCCGGTCCATCTGTGTGGTGACGTAGTAGACCTTGGCCTTGAAATCGATCAGCGGGTTATCCGGCGTGTAGCGATAATCCAGTCCGACGTTCCTGGCATTGAGGTTGTTCTTGCTGACGCGTTGGTAGTACACGCTCTGGTTATCCGGGGCGGTGTAGGCCCACGCGTCATTGCTGTCGCTGTCACTTTCCAGGTAGCTCAGTTGCACCCGTTGGTCATTGGGCAGGTTCAGGCCGAACTTGACGATTTGCGAGCGGGTCACGCTGCCGGTGTCACCGACCTCACTGTTCAGCCAATCGTCGAAGGCCGCAGGCTGGGAGTCACGGGCGCGCAAATGAGTACCCAGTTTCTGGTCGTTGTGGGTACCGGCGCGGTAGTCGCCAAAATGCCGTTCGCTGTACCCCAGCAGCACGTCGCCGCGCTCGTCGCCAAAGGCAAACACACCGCTGCCGTTGAAATAGGTGCCGTTACCCAGTTCACCAATCCCGCTACCGGCACGCAGACGCCCGCCATAGTCCTTGCCATCGGCCAGGAACTCACTGGCCTCCAGGGTCTTGAAGGATGCAATCCCGCCCAACACGGCAGCACCGCCCTGCCCGGACTGGCTGCCCTTGTCGATTTCGATGCTGGAGATGAATTCCGGGTCGATCAACATCGTGCCGTTGCGCTGCTGGTGGCCGTTGACGTTGAAGTTCTGGCGCATGCCGTCGATGTTCATGTTGACCCGGCCGTAGTCCTGCACGCCGCGGATGTTCACCGACAGGCCCGGGTCACGCTGGTTGACGGCGGTGTACACGCCGGCGGTTTCTTCGAGCATGTCGGCGGCATGGCGTGGTGGGCGTTTGTCGATCTGCTCGCGACTGATCACGGCCACCGAGCGCGGTGTGTCGTACACCCAGTCGCTTGGCTTGCCGTTGGTGTTGCCGGTGATGGTGGTGGTGCCCACGGTCAGCGCACCGTCATGGTCGGCGCCGACGCGAGTCAGCGTCACCTGCCGGTCCCCGGTAAAGCGGTATTCCACCGGTGCACTGCCCACCAATCGGCCGAGGCCTTCCTGGGCGCTGTAACGGCCCTTGAGCGCGGTGCTGGTGAGGCCTTGCAGGCGCGCGCTGTCGAACAACACTTGCAACCCGGCCTGGTCGGCGAACGTCAGTACGGCAAGGCCCAAGGGTTGCGCCGCAATATCAAACGTCAACGTGACAGGCTGTGATTCACCGACTGGCGCCTCGGCGGCCTGCACCTGGCAGGCGGAGGCTAACAGCCCCAGGTGGATGGCAAGGGCCAACCGGCTACCGGTGTTGCGCCCCTTGGTGATTGCAGACATCGACGTTATCCCTTCGCTGACCATTCTTGTTTATGCGAATACTTCTCACTTAACAGGACGTGTCAGGCGTCGGAACTCAGTAAGATTTTTTTGAAAGTTTTTTCAAAGGACGTAAACGGGGCCCGGCGACCCCATCAATAGATCAGGCTCAGCCCCGCCAGATCAAAGCGCTGCACCTGTAATTCTTCGGTCAGGGTGCCGAGGGCCGTGTCGAGCATATCGAGGCGGAACACGCCGCTGACTTCACGGGTGCCGAGGTCGGCATTGGTCAGCACCACCTTGCCCGGCCGGTAGCGGTTGAGCTGTTCGATGACCTTGGCCAGCGGCAAGCGGTCGAAGATCAGCACACCGCGACGCCAACTGGTGGCGCGCTCCAGGTCGAAGTCGTCGAGGGCGACCACGCCGTTCTCCGGGCTGTAGCGCGCAGCCTGGCCTTCCTTGAGCACCGTTGCTTTCTGCGGCAGCGCCTGCAGCGTGACGGCCACACTGTGCTGCAACACTCCGACCCAGGCCTGCCGGTCGTCCTCACGCTCGACCACAAACCGCGTGCCCAGGGCACGGGTTTGCCCGCTGGCGCTGTGCACCACGAACGGCCTTTTTTCCTCACCGGCCATGGGCGCCACATCAAAGATCGCCGAGCCTTTGATCAGGCTGATGCGCCGCTGCACACCGTCAAAATCCAGCTTGATCGCACTCGCAGAATCCAGTTGCACGCTGCTGCCGTCCGCCAGGTGCACGGTGCGCACTTCGCCTTTTTGGGTGAAGTAATCGGCCTGCACCTGCAGCAGCGCCTCAGGCCCGCGCACCCAGCCGACGCCCGCCACCACCAGCAACAGCGCAACACTCGCCGCCATGCGCCACGGCCTGCGCCGACGAGGGCCGCGCACCGGCGCAGCGGTAGCGGGCGGCCGCTGGCGATGCACCGTCTCATCGCGATGCACCTCGCCCAGCGCCGCCCACGTCTGCTCGGCAAAACGCAGCGCCGCTTCATGGCGGCTGTCTCTGGCGATCCATTGGCGCAGCTCGGCCTGCTCCTGATCGGTCAGGGCGCCGGCGTGCAGGCGCACCGCCCAATCGGCAGCCGCCTCGGTAATGCTGTGCTGTTGCGGACCCGGGCTATTCACGTGTGAATCTCGAATTTTTCGTTATATAACGCTGTGACGTCTGACCCCAGATTTGTCGGTAATTCATTCGTCGGACGGCCCCGCCTCACCTTCCTGCAAACGCTGCATGACATACGCCAGCGCCTTGGCCAGGTGCTTTTGCACTGAGCTGTCGGAAATGCCCAGGTGGCGCGCGACCTGGGCATGGGTCATGCCCTCGATCCGGTTGAGACGGAAAATCTGCCGGGTACGCTCCGGCAATTCCGCCAGTGCCTGCTTCAATGCCTGCCGCTGTTGCTGCGCCATCGCCTGAGCCTCCAACCCGGCCACTTCATCTTCAATCTCGGCCAGCGCCTCATGGGGCACGGAGTCGGTCTTGCGCCGCGCCTCCTGGCGGATATGGTCGATCAGCAGATTGCCGGCCGTGCGATAGAGATAGCCCTGGGAGTTGTCGATGCGCTCGCCGGCCGGCTTTTGCGCCAGGCGCAGGAAACTCTCCTGCACCAGGTCTGCGGCCAACTGCGGGTCCCGTACCTTGCGTGCGAGATACCCGCGCAGGGTATCGGCGTGCTTGAGAAACAGGCCTTTGAGATCCACGTCCGACAAACCGACTCCCTGGAATGTTAAGGAAACAGGCGGGCATCTTAAGCGTTGTCGAGAATGATTTTCAATTGATATCAACTCTGATCCACACAACGGTGGTTTTCATTCTGCGTTCGGTAATCGAACGGTTCCCACCCACGCGATTGACCAAATTAACCATTCAGTACATTTTATCGGCATACATAAAAACAACAGTGGAGAACCCTTTATGCCGCCCATCGTGCTGGTGCTCAACGGCCCCAACCTCAACCTGCTCGGCACTCGCGAGCCCGCCACTTATGGCCATGAAACCCTGGCCGACCTTGCTGCCCTGTGTGGCCGCAGCGCCGAGCAACTGGGCCTGAAAATCGAATTCCGCCAGACCAACCACGAAGGCGAATTGCTGGACTGGATCCACGGCGCCCGCGCCCGCTGCGCCGGCATCGTGATCAACCCGGCAGCCTGGACCCACACTTCGGTGGCGATCCGCGACGCGCTGGTGGCCAGTGAAGTACCGGTGATCGAAGTGCATTTGTCCAACGTGCATGCCCGGGAAGCGTTCCGTCATCACTCGTTCGTGTCGCCGATTGCCAAGGCGGTGCTGGCCGGGTTTGGCAGCCACGGTTATCACCTCGCCCTCGAACATTTCAGCAAGACCTTGAAGGGATGAGCGCGGTGTCCAAACGTCGAATTCTGGCCGGCCTGATAGGCGCCGGCATCCAGGCTTCCCGCACCCCGGCCCTGCATGAGCATGAAGGCGATGCCCAGGGCCTGCGTTACCTCTATCGCCTGATCGACCTCGACCGGCTACAGGTGGATACCCGCGCCCTGCCCGACCTGTTGATGGCGGCCGAACAGATGAACTTCACCGGCTTGAACATCACCTACCCGTGCAAGCAGGCGATCCTGCCGTTGCTGGATGACCTGTCACCCGAAGCACGGGGCATCGGCGCGGTGAACACCGTGGTGCTTTGCGACGGTAAACGCATCGGCCACAACACCGACTGCCTGGGCTTTGCCGAAGGCTTTCGCCGGGGCTTGAGTGATGTGGCTCGAAAGTTCGTGGTGCAGATGGGCGCGGGCGGCGCCGGGGCGGCAGTGGCCCATGCGCTGCTGGGTGAAGGCGTGGAACGCTTGAGTATTTTCGACATGGACGCCGAACGTGCCCGCAGCCTGGCGGACAACCTCAACCAGCATTTCGGTACCGGCCGGGCGCAGGCCGGCAATGACCTGGAAAGCGCCATGGCCGAGGCCGATGGCTTGGTGAACACCACGCCGATGGGCATGGCCAAGCTGCCGGGCATGCCCGTGCCGTTGGGCACCTTGCGCGCCGACTTGTGGGTAGCGGAGATCGTGTACTTCCCACTGGAAACCGAACTGCTGCGCAACGCCCGCGCCCTGGGTTGCCGCACCCTGGATGGCGGCAACATGGCGGTGTTTCAGGCGGTGAAGGCGTTTGAGTTGTTCACTGGCGAAGTGGCGGATGCAGAGAGAATGCTCGCGCACTTCCAGAGCATGACCACCCAACTGTAGAAACCGGATCAGAAATGTGGGAGCGGGCTTGCTCGCGAATGCGGAGTGTCAGCCACCGGATGTTTTACTGACCCACCGCATTCGCGAGCAAGCCCGCTCCCACATTTTGCTCGGTGTTGAACTCAAGCCTGCAGGTAGCGCAACACCGACTCGCAGATCATCGCCCGATGCCGCTGCTTGACCGCCTCATCCGACAACTCGATCTGAAAAATCTCGCTGAAGGTGTGGCGGTTCGACACCCGGTAAAAACTGAACGAGTTGATCAGCAGGTGCACGTCCAGCGGCTCCAGCCCTTCCCGGAACAACCCCAACTCGGCGCCCCGGCGCAACGTGGTGCCAAGGGCTTCGAGGATGTTGCTGTTCATCGCCTTGATCGACGTCGACTGCTTTACATACTCGGCGTTGTGGATGTTCTCGATGCTCACGATGCGCACAAAATCCACGTTCTGATCGTGGTGATCAAAGGTGAACTCCACCAGCCGGCGAATCGCTTCCCGGGGCTCCAGGGCCGTCAGGTTCATCCGTGTCTCGGTGT
Source organism: Pseudomonas sp. D4002 (assembly GCF_013385665.1). Lineage (NCBI taxonomy): Bacteria > Pseudomonadati > Pseudomonadota > Gammaproteobacteria > Pseudomonadales > Pseudomonadaceae > Pseudomonas > Pseudomonas sp. D4002. Next base: position 16,020 of record NZ_JACAPN010000028.1, on the reverse strand, counting down.
TGCGAATGTCGCCGTAGAGTTTCTCCAGCACCTCGACGTAGAGCTGCTCCTTGCTGCCGAAGTAGTAATAGATCATGCGCTTGGAGGTCTGGATACGCTCCGCGATCGCGTCCACCCGGGCGCCGGAAAGGCCCTGGGTGACAAACTCGACGATGGCTTCCTGGAGAATGTTCTCGCGGGTCTTTTCCGGGTTGTTCTTGCGGCTCTTGCGCGGTGCGGTGGCCGCGGCGGGAAGCTCGGAGGTCAGGGTCATGGTGCGCTCACGGCCTTAGGTGCAGGCGCTGATTATGGGCCGCGCCGCACGCCGAAGGAAGCGCCGGCACCTTACAACCTGGCCTGGCGCACCGCACCGCTGCGGGACTTGGCCATGGCCGCCAGGCGCACCGCCACGTTGGCCGCACCGTAGCCGGCGTAACCGTTCTTGCGCTGGATGATCTCGAAGAAAAACCGGCCCTCGAACGGTTCGGTATAAACGTGAAACAGTTCACCGCCCTGGGCATCGCGGTCGTAGAGGACGTTGTAATACGCGAGCTGGCTGAGGAACTCGTCATCGAAATCAAACCGCGCCGCCAGGTCATCGTAATAGTTCAGCGGGATATCCAGCAGCGGCACGCCCGCATCCTTGGCCCGGCTGACCTCGGCGAAAATGTCCGCGCAGTCGAAGGCAATGTGGTGCACGCCCGAGCCGCGATAGCTCGACAGCGCGTGGGAAATCGCGGTGTTGCGGTTCTCGGAAATATTCAGCGGCAGGCGAATCGAGCTGCAACGGCTGCGCAGTGCCCGGCTTTTCACCAGGCCATAGGGGTCCGGCAGCACCACTTCGTCGTCGGCTTCGAAATCCAGCAAGCTTTTGTAGAACAACACCCAACTGTCGAGGCTGTCGGCGGGCAAGGCCATGGCCATGTGGTCGATGCGCAGCAGGCCGCCGCTGGCGGCGTTCGCCGGTTGCAGGTTGAAGTCGGTGTCGTAGAGGCCGCCTTCGTGCTGGTCCACCAGGTAGATCAGGCTGCCATCCGGTGCACGCACCGCTGCCAGCTCCAGCTCGTTGGGGCCGACCAGCCCACGATACGGCTGGCCCTTGTAGGCCACCGCCCGCTCCAGGGCCTTGGCGCTGTCCTTGATGCGGATCGCCGTGGCGCACAACGACGGGCCGTGGGCCTCGAAGAAGTTATGGGCGAAGGAATAGGGTTCGCAATTGAGGATCAGGTTGATAACGCCCTGGCGCAACAGGCTGACGCTCTTGGATCGATGCTGCCCGGCCTTGACGAAGCCCAGGCGCTCCAGCCATGAAGTGAGCTTGGCGCCGAGGTTTTCATCCACGGCAAATTCCAGGAATTCAATGCCGTCGTATTCGCTGGCGGCCGGGGTTTCAAACAGGATCTCGGGGACCTGCGTCGCTTCTTGCTCCAATCGCTGGCGGGTTTTCTCTTCGAGGTACAGCAGCGAGCGCAGGCCGTCGGCGGCATTCGCCCGGGTCGGCGCGGCGCGGAAGCCGTCGTTGAAGATTTCCAGGGACAACGGCCCGGTGTAGCCGCTCTTGATGATCGGGGCGAGAAAGCCCGCCAGGTCGAACTCGCCCTGGCCTGGGAAGCAGCGGAAATGCCGGCTCCATTCCAGTACATCCATCGCGAGGATCGGTGCATCGGCCATCTGCACAAAGAAAATCTTGTCGCCGGGAATCTCGGCAATCGCACTCGGGTCGCCCTTGAGAGACAGGGTGTGGAAGCTGTCGAGCAACACGCCCAGGCTCGGATGATCGATCTTGCGCACCAGGTTCCACACCTGCTGCCAGGTGTTGACGTGCCGGCCCCAGGCCAGCGCTTCATAGCCGATGCGCAAGCCCCGGCGGCCAGCGTGTTCGGCCAGCAGGCTCAGGTCATCCAGCAGAATGCTTTCATCGCCCACGGAATCGGCTGACGCGTTACTGCACACCAACACCAGGTCGGTGCCCAGCTCCTGCATCAAGTCGAACTTGCGCTCGGCCCGCTCCAGGTTGCGTGTCAGGCGGTCGCGGCGGCAGCCCTCAAAGTCCCGGAACGGCTGGAACAAGGTGATGGCAATGCCGAGGTCGGCGCACATTTGCCTAACTTCACGCGGGCTGCCGTCGTAATACAGCAGATCGTTTTCGAAGATTTCCACGCCATCAAACCCGGCAGCCGCGATGGCTTCGAGTTTTTCCGGCAAGGTTCCGCTCAAGGAAACGGTGGCGATGGAGCGTTGCATGGGGCGACTCCCGGCATTGAGGCATGTCTTGTTTACGGCAAATTATTGGCCGCCAGGTTCATCACAGCAATTGAAATGTACGAACCGGTTAGTTTTATGGGCGATTATCGAACAGAATGGCAATCGGCGAATTGACGATTTTTTAGCCGCTGCGCACCATCGACAGCACATTGAGCCCCGCTTCCATTGAGCGGCCTCGGTTAACCAAGACCCTGAACACACCATAAAAATTTCAAAAAAACGGGTACTTCCTCATGCCTTCGCAAAATCCCGCCGTGGCCGTGGGCCACAGCAATCCCCATAGCGGCATCGGTGACAAAATCCGTGGCGCCATGGCTGTCGGTAAAACCCGCTGGGGCATGCTGGCCCTGGTGTTTTTTGCCACCACCCTGAACTACATCGACCGCGCCGCCCTCGGCGTGATGCAACCGATCCTGGCCAAGGAAATGAGCTGGACGGCGATGGACTACGCCAACATCAACTTCTGGTTCCAGGTGGGTTACGCCATCGGCTTTGTGCTGCAAGGCCGGTTGATCGACCGGGTCGGCGTCAAGCGCGTGTTCTTCTGCGCGGTGTTGCTGTGGAGCCTGGCCACCGGCGCCCATGGCCTGGCCACCTCGGCGGTGGGCTTTATGGTCTGCCGGTTCATTCTCGGGCTGACCGAAGCCGCCAACTACCCGGCCTGCGTCAAGACCACCCGCCTGTGGTTCCCCGCTGGCGAGCGTGCCGTGGCCACCGGGATCTTCAACGCCGGCACCAACGTCGGCGCGATGATGACGCCGATGCTGCTGCCGCTGATCCTCCACGTGTGGGGTTGGCAGGCGGCGTTCCTGTGCATGTCGGCACTGGGCGGGATCTGGCTGGTGCTCTGGGGCTTGAAGTACTACAACCCGGAAGACCATCCAAGCGTGAAGCAATCGGAACTGGACTACGTGCAACAGGAAGTCGAACCGGAACAACCCCGCGTACCGTTCAGCCGGATCCTGCGGATGCGCGGCACCTGGGCCTTCGCCCTCGCCTACTCGATGACCGCACCGGTGTTCTGGTTCTACCTGTATTGGCTGCCGCCGTTCCTGAATCAGCAATACAACCTGGGCATCAACGTGACCCAGATGGGCATCCCGCTGATCATCATTTACCTGACGGCGGACTTCGGCAGCATCGGCGGCGGGATCCTGTCTTCGTTCCTGATCGGACGCGGGATGAACCCGATCAAGGCGCGGCTGCTGTCGATGTTGCTGTTTGCCTGCTGCATCGTCGGAGTGATCATGGCCGCCGGCTCCAGCCACCTGTGGGTCGCGGTGTTTGCGATTTCCCTGGCCATCGGCGCGCACCAGGCCTGGACCGCCAACATCTGGAGCCTGGTGATGGACTACACGCCCAAGCACATGATGAGTACGGTGTTTGGTTTTGGCGGCATGTGCGCGGCCATCGGCGGGATGTTCATGACCCAAATCGTCGGCCATATCCTGACCGTGACCAACAACAACTACACCGTGCTGTTCACCCTGATTCCGGCGATGTACTTCATCGCGCTGATCTGGATGTACATCATGGCGCCGCGCAAGATTCCGACCGTCGAGGTCTGAGTTTCCTACCTGCGCCGCTGCTGCCAGGCAGCGGCCAACCCGCTCAGGCAAATCACCCCGATCCCGACCACGGTGGTCAGGTCCGGGGTGTGGTTGAACACCAGCCAGCCCAACAACCCCGCAAACACGATCTGGCAATAGCCGAACGGCGCCAGCAGGGCTGGCGCTGCGAAGCGGAAGGCCTGGGTCAGCATCAAGTGTGCGGTCATCCCGCAAGTGCCCAGCGCCAGCATCAGCACCCCGTGCCACAGGCTCGGTACTTGCCAGAAGAACGGCACCAGCGCACTCATCACCAAGGTATTGCACAACCCGGCGAAGAAGTTGCTGGTGGTGGGGGTGTCGTACTTGCTGAGGATGCGGGTGAGCAGTTGGTAGAAGCAGAAGAACAACGCCGACGTCAGCGGCAACAACACCGCGGGGGTGAACAGCTCACCGCCCGGGTGCACAATGATCAGCACCCCGATAAACCCGCAAATCACCGCCAGCCATTGGCCGCGGGTCACGTGTTCGCCCAACAGCGGCACCGACAACGCGGTGACCAGGATCGGCGCAAGAAAGTTGACTGCCGTGGCCTCGGCCAACGGGATAAAGTGCAGCGCCGCCGTAAAGAACAGGCTGGTGCCCAGCAGGCACAACGCCCTCGCCACTTGCAGTAAAGGGCGTTTGCTGCGCAGTACCCGCAGGCCCGATTGCGGCAGGAAGATCCCGGCCATCAACAGCGTGTGCACCAGGTAGCGGGCCCACACCACCATCACGATCGGGTAGAACCCGGCCATGTATTTGGACAGCGCGTCGTGGCTGGAAAACAGAAAGGTCGCCACCACAATCAGCAAAATGCCTTTGAGCGGGTGGTTGACGCCGGAAAGTGGGGTACTGAGGGTCATTGCATTCTCTTGAGTGGCAGGCTGAAATGACCGCCGCATACCGCGGCATAATCTAGAACGGGTAAAGCGCCTCGCTCAAGAGCATAACCAAACACTGTTCGAACAGCGCACTAAATTGCGGTTTTCCAGTCCAACGCTTCACGCCGCCCCGCCCACTGCGCGTTTTTTAACCAAGGCCTTCTCACCATGAAAAAAACCCTGTTGATTCTTTCGACCCTGACGCTGCTCAGCGCCTGCGACAAGCAAGCCGAGACCGCCAAGACGCCCGCCCCGCCGTCTGTCCAGGCAACGTTGGTACCGCAAGTGCTGCCCACCGACAAATGGGTCGGCAAGTGGATTGGCGTCGAAGGCCTGAACCTGACCATCGCCAAGGACGACAGCATCGGCCGCGGCCACTATGTACTGACCATGAAATACGGCCTGGATGACGACGATTCCGGCACCTTCAAGGGCCAGGCATCCGAAGACGGCATCACCTTTGAACGCCCGGACGGCCCGCAGATCCTGAGCGCTGGCGACGGCGAAGCCACTGGCCTGAAATGGCTGGCCGACAAGAAGGACTGCCTGATCGTCGACACCGGCGAAGGGTATTGCCGCGACTGACACAAGCTTCATACAGGTCGGACGACACAGCGTTTAGCATCGTCAGACAGCCGGACTGGCGCCAACCCTACACACCAACAACACTGAGCTGCAGGTTCACAAAGAGGATTGCCACATGCTATGGAAAAAAGGCCGACGCAGCGACAACGTGGTAGACGCCCGCGATGACAGCGGTGGCGGTGGCGGTGGCATGCGTTTTGGGGGTGGCAAGGGCCTGAGCCTGACGGCCATCGTGCTGATCGTCGGCATCGGCTGGCTGACCGGCCAGGACCCGATGCAGATCCTCGGGCAACTCAGCGGCCAGCTCACCGAGCAAGCGCCCTCCGTCAGCCCGCAAACCCGCCAGGCGCCGCCGGCCAATGATGAACAAGCCGACTTCGTGCGCGCCGTACTCGGCGACACCGAAGACACCTGGGCCCAGGTGTTCCAGGAAAACGGCCTGACCTACAAGAACCCCAAACTGATCCTGTTCCGCGGCCGGGTGAACTCCGCCTGCGGTGGCGCCACGTCCGCCAGCGGGCCGTTCTATTGCCCGGCAGACCAACAGGTATACCTGGACCTGGATTTCTTCCGGGAAATGTCCCAGCGCTTCAAGGCCGCCGGCGACTTCGCCCAGGCCTACGTGATCGCTCATGAAGTCGGACATCACGTGCAGACGCTGCTGGGCATCTCGGCGAAGATTCAGGCAGCCCGCCAGCAAGGCCGGCAGATGCAAGGCGACGGCGGCCTGCTGGTGCGCCAGGAGCTGCAAGCCGACTGCTTCGCCGGGGTGTGGGCCAACCGTGCGCAAAAGCGCCTGAACTGGCTGGAGCCCGGCGACATTGAAGAAGCACTGAATGCGGCCAACGCGATTGGCGATGACCGCTTGCAGCAACAGGGCCAGGGCCGCGTGGTGCCTGACTCGTTTACCCACGGCACCTCGGCACAGCGGGTTCGCTGGTTCAAGACCGGCTTCGCCCAGGGCCAGATCACTCAATGCGACACCTTTACCGCCAAGAGCCTTTAAATGAATAAACGACTGGGTCTGCTGTTAGGTTTGTTGATCACCTGCTCCTCCTCCACCTGGGCTGCCGAACATGGCGTCAAGGTGGTCAGTCCCGATCGTTTTCACCTGGATGCCGGCGACCTGAGCGTCGGCTTGAGCCAGGACTGGCGCCAGCCGCTGCCTCAAGTTACCCGCGCGCTGATCATCGTGCATGGTCGCCTGCGCAACGCGATGACCTACCTGGACAGCGGCGAAAAAGCGGCCGAAGCCGCAGGACAAAACGCCAATACCCTGGTGATTGCGCCACAGTTCCTCAACCAGACCGACCTCAAGCGCAACCAGATCGACAGCCAGACCCTGCGCTGGAACAGTAACGACTGGATGGCCGGCGAGCCGTCCACAGGCCCGGGCCAGATCAGCTCCTACGGCGCGCTGGACCAGATCATCAAGCACCTGGGCAACCGCAAGCTGTTCCCGAACCTGAAGGAAATCGTGGTGGCCGGCCATTCCGGTGGCGGCCAAGTGGTGCAGCGTTTTGCGCTGACCGGGCATGATCACCCGCTGCTGCAAACCGAGGGCATCAGCCTGCGTTATGTGGTGGCCAACCCGTCGTCCTACGCGTACTTCAGCCCACAGCGTCCGGTGAAATTCGATGTTGCCAGTTGCCCGGGCTTCAACGACTGGAAGTACGGCATGCAAAACCTGCCGGCCTACGCCAAGGGGCAAAGTGCCGAGCAACTGGAGCAGGCTTACGTCTCGCGTAATGTCACTTACTTGCTGGGCCAGCAGGACACCGACCCGAATCACCCGGCGCTGGACAAGAGCTGCGGCGCTGAAACCCAGGGCGCGTATCGCTTGATTCGCGGGCACAACTATTTTGACTACCTCAAGCAACGGCACCCGCAGTTGGGCCACAAGCTGGTGGAAGTGCCGGGGGTTGGGCATAACGGGGACAAGATGTTTACGTCGCCTGAAGGGCAGAAAGTACTGTTCCAATAACCACTGAAGAAACCGGATCAAAAATGTGGGAGCGGGCTTGCTCGCGAATGCGGTGGATCAGTCAGCCTATGTATTGACTGACACACCGCATTCGCGAGCAAGCCCGCTCCCACATTGGATTTTCATCGACCGGACTAAATCATCCGGCGCAATACCGCGCAATCTTCAGCATGCCAATCCGCCAGCTCCGGCCACGGGTTTTCCGGCAGATTGACCAGCACAGTCTTCGTCCCCGCCGCCCGCCCGCAATCCAGATCAAACCGGTAATCACCGACCATCACCATCTCTTGCGGCGCCACTTCCCACGCTCGCGCCAGCTTCAACAAACCACCCGGGTCAGGCTTGGGCGGCGCATCATCACGCCCCAACACATCCTCGGCTGCAAAGCAGTCCTCCAGGCCGATCGCCTGCAATGTCACATGGGCCAGCTCCCGCGCATTGCGCGTCAGGATGCCCAGGCGATAACCCCGCCCGGCCAATTCCCGCACCAACTCCACGGCACCGGTAGCGGCTACCGAACCCAGCGCCAGCTCACGCTCATGCGCAAGCAACCACGCATGCTTGGCCGCTGCTTCATCGGCGGGCAACGCCGCCAGGTGCGTAAGAATGTCGTCAGTCGCCGGAATATCCAGGGCCACGCGGATCGCCGCAAAATCATGCACGGCCACCGTCAGGGTGCCATCCATGTCGAACACCCAGTGCTTCACATCACTGAGGCTCATGCCCAATCCTTGCGATGACGAATCAAGCCTTCCTGGGTAACCGATGCCACCAGTTGCCCGGCGCGGTTGTACACGCTGCCCCGGGAGAACCCACGGGAATTGCCGGCCCATGGGCTGTCCATGGCGTAGAGCAACCAGTCATCGGCACGCAGGTCGGCGTGGAACCACAGCGCGTGGTCGAGGCTGGCGACTTGCATGTCTTTCTGCCACACGGTCTTGCCGTGGGGCAGCAGCGAGGTGGTCAGCAGGCCGAAGTCCGAAGCGTAGGCCAGCAGGTATTTGTGCAGCGCCGGCGAGTCGGCCAGGGCGCCGTCCGCACGAAACCACACGTATTTGACCGGGTCGGACGGCTGCGGGTTGTACGGGTCTTTCTCGGTCACCGGCCTTACTTCGATTGGCTTGGGGCACAGCAGCTTTTCGCGCATGTGCTCGGGAATCAGGTGCGCGCGCTGCTGGGTCAGTTCCAGCTCCGACGGCAGGTTCTCCGGGCCGACCACCACGGGCATGGTGGTCTGGTGCTCGAAGCCTTCTTCGTCATACTGGAACGAAGCGCTGCAGGTGAAGATCGGGTTGCCCTTCTGGATCGCCGTCACCCGGCGCGTGCTGAAACTGCCGCCATCGCGCACCCGGTCAACCGAATACACCACCGGCAACGCCGCATCGCCGGGGCGCAGGAAGTAACCGTGCAACGAATGCACATGCCGCGTCTCTTCAACGGTCTGGCTGGCCGCCGACAGCGACTGGCCGAGCACCTGGCCGCCGAACAGCTGGCGAAAGCCCAGGTCCTGGCTGCGGCCGCGAAAGAGGTTTTCCTCGATCGGTTCCAGGGTCAGCAGGTCCACCAGATCTTCCAACACTTGGCTCATAGAGCATCTCCTACAACAATCTATTGGGCATTCCGGGCTGCTTATCCGTGCAGCGTGTCCAACCATTGGGCGCGGGTGATGCGATACAACACATGATGCCGCAAGGGGTCATCGGCTGCGACCTTGGGGTGTTCAAAATCTGACAGGGGATCGTAATGCATACCGATGGCCTGCATGACTTTTTGTGATGGCAGATTGGCTTCAGTGGTAAACGAAACGATTTCGTCCAGCTTCAGCCGGTCGAAACCACAGCGCAGGGCAGTCCAGGCGGCTTCGCTGGCGTAACCCAGGCCCCAGTGTTCCCTGGCCAGGCGCCAGCCGATCTCCACCGCCGGAGTGAACGGGGCCTCGAAGCTCACATTCAGCAAGCCGGTGAGGCCGATGAATTCGCCGCTGTCCTTGCGCTGCAACGCCCACAGGCCAAAACCGTACTCGGCAAAATGGCCGCGAATACGCCCGATCAGCGCGGCACTTTCCAGGCGGCTCAAGGTGGCCGGGAAATACCGCATCACCTGCGGGTCGGCGCACATGCGCGCAAACTCCGGCAAGTCGGCATCGCTCCATTGGCGCAGCACCAGGCGTGCGCTTTCCAATTGCAGTATCGGCTCCATTGGTCCCCCTCCCTTGCCATGTGCGTGAGTGTAACGCGCTGTTAAGATCCGTCGCTGGTTCCCGTCAGAAATCGCCATGCCCTTGCCATTGATCTACCACGACGACTACAGCCCCGAGTTCCCGGCAGACCACCGCTTCCCCATGGATAAATTCCGCCTGTTGCGTGACCATCTGGTGGAGAGCGGCCTGACACGGGACAGCCAACTGCTGCGCCCGGAACTCTGCCCCGCCGAGATTCTGGCCCTGGCCCATGAACCTGGGTATATCGAACGCTACATGAGCGGCGAGTTGTCGCGCGAAGACCAACGGCGCCTTGGCCTGCCTTGGAGCGAAGCCCTGGCCCGGCGCACCGTGCGCGCGGTGGGCGGTTCGTTGCTGGCCGCCGAGCAGGCCCTGGAACACGGCCTGGCCTGCCACCTGGCCGGCGGCACCCACCACGCCCACTACGATTACCCGGCGGGTTTCTGCATCTTCAATGACCTGGCCGTGATCAGCCATTACCTGCTGGCCAGCGGGCGGGTCAACCGGGTGCTGATCTTCGACTGCGACGTGCACCAGGGCGACGGCACCGCACGCATCCTCCACGACACCCCGGATGCAATCACCGTGTCCCTGCACTGCGAAAAGAACTTCCCCGCGCGCAAGGCGCAAAGCGACTGGGACATCCCGCTGCCGATGGGCATGGGCGACGCGGACTACCTCAAGGTGGTCGACGATGCCCTCAACTACCTGCTGCCGCTGTATCAGCCCGACCTGGTGCTGTATGACGCCGGCGTGGATGTACACAAGGACGACGCCCTCGGCTACCTCAAGCTGACAGACCAAGGCGTCGCCGCCCGCGATGAAAGCGTGATGCGCCACTGCCTGGGCCGCGATATTCCGGTGGTCGGGGTGATCGGCGGCGGCTACAGCAAAGACCGCCCTGCCCTGGCCCGTCGCCACGGGATCCTGCACCACAGCGCGCAGCGCGTCTGGACGTCATCAGGCTGTCATTGAGTTATGCGCGTTACCCACAATCGCTGTGGAACTGCCTGTGGATAACCTGAGTGAAAGCCCCTGCAGGCCATAAGCCGCCTGGCCTGCAGAAGGCTGTATGTTTTTTGATCAGGCAGCATGAGCATCCTCGGGTAGAATGCTCGGCCTACTTTGCCGAACCGCAGTTATCCCCATGCCCCAGACTCAAACCCCATCTCAACACGTCATCATCATCGGCGGCGGCCCGGCGGGGCTGATGGCCGCCGAAGTGTTGAGCCAGGCCGGGATCCGGGTCGACCTGTACGACGGTATGCCCTCGGTAGGCCGCAAGTTCCTGCTGGCGGGCGTGGGCGGCATGAACATCACCCATTCCGAACCGTACCCGGCGTTTCTGGCGCGCTATGCCGAACGGGCGCCGTGCATGGCGCCGTTGCTGCGTCAGTTCGGTGCCGAAGCGTTGTGCGAATGGATACACGGGTTGGGGATTGAAACCTTTATCGGCAGCTCCGGCCGGGTGTTTCCTACTGACATGAAAGCCGCCCCGCTGCTGCGGGCCTGGCTCAAGCGCCTGCGCGACCAGGGCGTAGTTATCCACACCCGCCATCGCTGGCTGGGCTGGAATGCCGACGGCAGCCTGCTTATCCACAGCCCCGAGGGCGACAAAAGCGTATGCGGTGATGCGGTGTTGCTGGCCTTGGGCGGCGGCAGTTGGTCGCGCTTGGGCTCGGATGGGGCGTGGCTGAAGTTGCTGGAAGACAAAGGCGTGCCTTACGCGGCGTTGCAACCGAGCAACTGTGGCTTCGAGGTGTCGGCCTGGAGCGAGTTGATGGTCAGTAAATTCGCCGGGGCACCGCTGAAAAACGTCGCCATTGGCCTGGCAGACGACAAGCCACGGCTGGGGGAATGTGTGGTCACCGCCACGGGCATCGAAGGCAGCCTGATCTATGCGTTGTCCGCACCGATTCGTGACGCGATCAACCGGGATGGATCGGCCACGGTGCACATTGACCTGTTGCCGAGTAAGCCACTGGACAAGGTGATCGCAGCGCTGAGCAAGCCGCGCGGCTCACGCTCGATGAGCAAGCATTTGCACAGTCAGTTGGGATTGGATGGGGTGAAGGCGGCGCTTTTGCGCGAGCTGTCACCGGCGGAGCACTTCAATGATCCGGCGCAGCTGGCGGTGGATATCAAGGCGCTGCCGCTGACGCTGGTGAAAACCCGGCCAATGGATGAAGCCATCAGTACCGCAGGCGGCGTGCCGTTTGAGGCGCTGGATGAACGCTTGATGATCAAGCAATTGCCGGGCGTTTTTTGCGCAGGCGAGATGCTGGACTGGGAAGCGCCGACGGGCGGGTATTTGCTGACGGGGTGTTTTGCCAGCGGGCAGGCGGCAGGGCGCGGTGTTCTTGAGTGGTTGAGGCCGGCCACCCCGGCATGACCCACTCCCCCCATCACCGCCCGGCAGCAAAGTTACCTCTGACTCAACTGGCTGTTAGATCGGGATAGGCACGTTTAAAAGCTGTTACTTGCTTCTGCAGGAAAGCATCCTCTTCAGGCAGTAAAATTTTCAGATTTTCTATATAACCTGAATACGCACTGAAGAGTCTGGAAGGATCGCCGTGTTTCAAATCGCTCCATTCCTGCTTGAAGGCGTAGCTGAGTTTCTGGCCCTCTTCCTGACTGGTATAAAGCATATCCTGTAGATACTTATCCAATGGCGCCCTTATCTCAGGACTGATCGAATAATTAGCCTCATACAACGACATCAACTCTCTGAACGAATGGATTGCCTGCCCATACTCGCCGCGCGCCGCATGGTCTTCAACCCGGGACCTTAATTCGGCCACACGCAACTCTACCTGCTTGAAAGCTTTCTCGTCAGCGGCCTTGCCTTTCTTGATTTCGCCGTCTACAACAACGCCGCCGATAATGCCCGCCGCCGCCAGGACCGGCAAAACAAAAGGTACTAAAAACACAGCCATATCTACATCTCCATCTAAGTTCGTCATTCAGAAATCAGTTTCTGACTCAACCTCAGTGGAAATGAAGCATTTTAAGTTCCAGCACTTAAACACGGCGACAATTACAAAAAATATCCAAATCACAAGCAATAACTCATCAAGGATGACGAGGCACAACTTGACGCGAGCGGAATTGCTCCGCTCACGGTAGTCACTATGCGTTTACTTGATAACCAACAAGCCCTACTTCTTTTTCCGCGGCCCGGTGTTAAACACGGGCACCTTACGCACTGGCTTGATCGAAGGCTCGACCGGCGTCGCCTCCCCGCTGTCCACCCACTTGCCCAGGTTACGCTTGCCACCACCGCCGCCCGAAGCCTTGGGTTTCTTCGGCTTTTTCGGCTTCTTCACCACCTGACCAGTGGCATCGGTATCCGGCACACGGTGCTCCGGTTCGAAGTCCTGCTCCATCTTCCGGGTCAACGTCTGACGGGTCAGCATCTCGATGGCCGACAGCATGTTCACTTCATCGGCGCACACCAGGGAAATCGCCTCACCGGTGTTGCCCGCACGACCGGTACGGCCGATGCGGTGGATGTAGTCCTCGGCCACGATCGGCAGGTCAAAGTTGACCACCAGCGGCAAGTCTTCGATATCCAGGCCACGGGCCGCCACGTCGGTGGCCACCAGGATCTGCACGTCGCTGCTCTTGAAGCGATCCAGCGCACGCTGGCGCGTGGCTTGTGGCTTGTCGCCGTGAATCCCGTCGGCATTGATGCCCAGGCCCTGGAGTTTTTCCACCAGCGCGTCCACACCGTTACGGGTCTTGGCGAACACCAGCACCTGCTTCCAGCGGCCCTTGCGCATCAGGTGCACAAACAGCTCGGCCTTGCGCTTCTTGTCCACCGGAACCACCCATTGCTTGACGGTGTTGGCGGCGACGTTGCGCGGGCTGACTTCGACGGTCAGCGGGTCGTTGAGCATCTGCCCGGCCAACTGGCGGATCTCGTCGGAGAAGGTTGCGGAGAACAGCAAGGTCTGGCGTTTTTTCGGCAGCATGCGGTAGATGTTCGCCAGTTCTTCGGAGAAGCCCAGGTCGAGCATGCGGTCGGCTTCATCCAGCACCAGGGTTTGCAGCTGGTTGAGCTTCAGCGCGTTCTGGCGGAACAGGTCGATCAGGCGGCCAGGGGTGGCGACCAGCACATCAACGCCTTTGCGCAGCTTCATCATCTGCGGGTTGATGCTCACGCCGCCGTACACGGCGTAAGTGGTCAGCGGCACGTTTTGGGCGTACTCGGCGACGCTCGCATGAACCTGCTCGGCCAGTTCGCGGGTCGGGCACAGGATCAGCGCGCGCACCGAGTTGGCGCTGACTTTCGGCCCTTCCATGGTCAGCAGTTGCAGCAGCGGCACGGCGAAACCGGCGGTCTTGCCGGTGCCGGTCTGGGCCGCAGCCATCAGGTCACGGCCTGCCAGCACCGCCGGAATGGCTTGCGCCTGCACCGGCGTCGGGGTCTGGTAGCCAAGCGTCTCAAGGGCGCGCAGCAAGGGTTCGATCAGGCCAAGTGTGGCGAAAGTCATGGAAATACCGTAGGAAAAAGTCAGCGCAGGGTCGCAATGCGCGGCAGTTTACCTTATTTCCGGTTTTGGCTTTCGCCACTGTGGCAGGCTGATCAGCAGCACCGCGCTGATAATCACCAACATCGCCAGGGCTTCTTCCGTGCCGATGGTCTCACCGACAAACACAATCCCGAGCAACACCGCCACCGCCGGGTTGACGTAGGCATAGCTGGTGGCCGCCGCCGGGCGTACGTGCTTGAGCAGGTACATATAGGCATTGAAGGCGATGATCGAGCCGAACACGGTCAAGTACGCCAGGGCCAGCCAGCCTTCCAGCGGCGGCATGGCTTGCAGGTGTTCGCCGCTGACGGCACTGAGCAACAGCAGCACGAAACCTGCGATCAGCATCTCCGCCGCACTGGCCATCGCGCCATGAGGCAGCGGCAAATGCTTGCTCCACACCGAACCAAAGGCCCAGGCCGCCGCCGCAAAAATCAGCAAGGCCGCACCGGTGGGGCTCGATTGCAGGTTGGAGCCCATATTGAGCATGGCGATGCCGATAATCCCCAGCACCACCCCGGCCCATTCCAGACGGGTATTACGCGCGCCCCAGAAATAACCACAGAGCAAGGTGAACAACGGCACCGTCGCCACCGCCAACGCGGCCACGCCGGAAGCCACGCCCGTATGTTCGGCCACACTGACCGCACCGTTACCGAAGGTCAGCAGCAAAATGCCGATCTTGCCGGCGGCCTTCCACTGCACCCAGGTCGGCGCCGGCGCCCCGCGCCAGCGCAGGAAGGCATACATCAGCGCACCCGCTGTCATAAAGCGAATCCCCGCCAGCAACAGCGGCGGCCAGTACTCCACACCAATGCGAATCACCAGGTAGGTAGACCCCCAGATCACATACAACGCAAAAAAGGCGGCGATCAACGGTAAGGGAAAGCGACGTGGGCCAGGCATTGGGCAGCTCTGTGGCAGGACAAGGGAGCGTTATTTTAGAAATCCCCGGCCGTAAACATAAGTTACAAAACCTGTTTAAAGCGCCAGTACACTTTTCAAAACATGGTTATCAAGGCTATAAACCGTGCTTTCGAAAGCTATGCATTCCCGGAGCCTTATCATGGACAAATACGACCGTATGCTTCTCAGCGCCCTGCTGGAAGACGGCCGCGCGTCCTACGCGCAACTGGCGCGCACCGTGAACCTGTCCGCGCCCGCCGTGGCTGAGCGGGTGGCGAAACTGGAAGCCAGTGGTGTGATTACCGGGTATCAGGCCAAGGTCGACCTGTCGAAGGTGGGGTTGCCGATCCAGTGCGTGATTGAGTTGCGGTTGACCAATCATGGGAGCCAGAAGGTTTACGACGCGCTGTCGGAAATTCCCGAGTTGACTGAATGCCATCGGGTGACGGGCGATCCGTGCGTGATCATGCAGGCGGCGGTGGGCTCGATGCCGGAGCTGGAGAACCTGATCAATCGGGTGGCGAAATTCGGGTTCAGCAAGACCTCGATCATCTTGTCGAGCGCGATAGAGCGGCGGGTGCCGTTGGGGCAGTTGGAGGGGAATGGGAAGAGTGGCAACTGAACACGCCGCTCTCCAGCTCGTTCCCACGCTCTGCGTGGGAACGCATCCGGTGACGCTCTGCGTCACGACTTGAAGAGCGGACGCAGAGCGTCCAGGGCGGCATTCCCACGCGGAGCGTGGGAACGATCGCCATAGTTGACCGAGTTGCCTGAAACACCCTCGCTCAACTGTGGGAGCTGGCTTGCCTGCGATGACGTCAGTAGCTTCACTGATTCGAAGGTGGTGGTGGATCGGTCGCTGGACTGCTTGCAGCCTCGATAACACCGCAAAACTAATGTGGGAGCGGGCTTGCTCGCGAATGCGGTGTGTCAGTCAGCGCATGTGTTTGCTGATACTCCGTATTCGCGAGCAAGCCCGCTCCCACATTTTTGATCTTCACCCGGCGTGTAATTCCGGGTGTTGGATCAGGCCAGTTCGGCCCGTAGTTGACGCGCCGCAGTCACCATGTGAATC